>JAEEYN010000209.1 GCA_016288175.1 Bacillota bacterium
TCAACGGAGAGCGGACGCTCCTCGACTTCGATGCCCATCTCGCGGGCGAGGGTCATGACGCTGCGGCGGGTGATGCCGGGCAGGATCGTATCCTCGAGGGGAGCGGTGACGAGTTTGCCGTCGATGAGGAACATCATGTTCATCGCGCCGACTTCCTGGACGTACTTCATGTACTCGCCGTCGAGCCAGAGGACCTGGCTGTAGCCTTCCTTTTCGGCCTCTGCGCCGGCAAGGATGGAGCAGGCATAGTTGCCGCCGGTCTTCGCAAAGCCGGTGCCGCCGCGGATCGCGCGGACGTATTTATCCTCAACGCGGATGCGGATCGGGGCAAGACCCGCCTTATAGTAAGCGCCGGAGGGGGAGCAGATGATGTAGTAGATGTAGTGCTTCGCCGCGTGTACGCCGAGAGCCTCGTCGTTTGCGATCATCGTCGGGCGGAGATAGAGGCTGGTGCCGGGGTTATGGGGGACCCAGTCGCGCTCGACCTGAACGAGCTGACGCATCGCTTCATAGTTGAAGTCGACGTCGACGCGGGGCATGCAGAGACGGTCTGCGGAGTTGTTCAGACGGCGGGCGTTGTCCTTCGCGCGGAACATGAGGATACGGTCGTCATCGGTGCGGTAGGCCTTCAGACCTTCGAAGATCTCCTGAGCATAGTGGAAGACGGAGCTCGCGGGATCCATAGAGAAGCGATGGTAGGGGACGATGCGTGCGTCATGCCATTCGCCGTCGTCATAGTTCATGATGAACATATGGTCGGTAAAACGCTTGCCGAAGCCGAGGGAGCCTTCTTCTTCCCTTGTGGGCTTCTGCTTGAGCTCGGTTGCCTTGGTGATCTTGATATCCATGTTGTTACCTCCTGAAAAATTTGGCAGTAATTATAATCTTTGGCGCTTGCCGCATTGCGGTTCGCGGGAAATCGGGTTTAAAGGGGCAGATACTCTTCGCCGGTGATTTCGGGCTTCGCGCGCCCGTCGGTGCGTTCGACGATATCCGCCGTGAAAGCTTCCGCCTTTTCGTTCGGAACGAGGCAGCGGAAAAGGATGCTGTCCGTAAAATCGACGCTTTTGACCGTTGAATTCGCCCGGACAAAGCCTTCGAGGGCGCCGTAGCGCGTATAGTCAACACTGAATTCAACGACAGAGCAGGGCGTCATCGTGACCGTTTCCGATGCTGAAAGCGCGTCGGATGCGGAGCGCGAGTAGGCGCGGACGAGGCCGCCGCTGCCGAGCAGGATCCCGCCGAAATAGCGGGTGACGACGATCAGCGCATTCTCCGTTTCGGTGCGGATCAGCGTGTCCATAATGGGCATTCCCGCCGTTCCGCCGGGCTCGCCGTCGTCCGAAAACCGGCGGATCCCGCCGCGGACGGAGTAGGCATAACAGTTATGCGTTGCGTCGTAATGGAGCTTGCGAACCTCTTCGAGCTTCAAAAGCGCTTCCTCTTCCGACTGAACGGGGAAGCATCTTCCGATGAAACGGGATCTGTTGACGGTAAATTCCGTTTCGGACGGGGCTTTCGGGGTTTTATAGGGCTTCAGCGCCATTCGCGTGGCTCCTCTTTTATGGGAAACGGGAAATTACACTTCCGCCGCCATCTCGCGCAGCAGGTCGCCGAGGCGCTTGATGCCTTCTTCGATGCGCTCTTCGGGCTCTGCGGAGAAGTTAAGACGGAAAGTGTTCTTGCCTGCGCCGGGGGTGGTGTGGAAGGGCTCGCCGGGAACGAACGCGACTTTCCTTTCAACGGCGCGGCGGAAAAGCTTATCGGCCTCCCAGCCTTCGGGCAGGGTGCACCAGATGAACAGACCGCCGACGGGACGCTCGTATTTCACAAATTCGGGGAAGTATTTATCCATCGCCTCGATCATGCAGTTCGCGGATTTCGCATAGACGCCGGAGATGAACTCGATATGCTTATCCATATAGCCCCTGTTGATGAATTCCGCGACGATAGCCTGGTTCAGGTTCGGGGAATGGGTATCGCTGCCCTGCTTTGCGATGGTCATCTTCCGGATAAGGTCCTTGTTGCCGAAGCAGAGGGCGACGCGGAGGCCGGGGGAGATGGTCTTCGAGAAGCTGGTCAGAACGATAACGTTATCGCTCGTGTCGAAGCTCTTGATGGTCGGCTCCTTTTCGCCGCTGAAACGGAGAGCGGCATAGGGATCGTCCTCGATGACGAGCATATTGTATTCAGCGGCCAGCTCGGCGATGCGCTTGCGTGTTGCGGCGCCGGTGACATAGCCGGAGGGGTTCTGGAAAGTCGGGATGCAGTAGAACATCACGGGATGATACTTCCTGACAACTTCTTCGAGTTCGTCCGCGTGGATGCCGTCCGCATGGATGGGAACGGTCACAAGCTTCGCCTGAGCAACATGGAAGGTCTGCAGCGCGCCGAGGAAGCTCGGTTCCTCAACGAGCACGACGTCGCCGGGGTTGATGACGGCCTTGCAAAGAAGGTCGAGGCCCTGCATGGAGCCGGTCAGAGCGAGCACGTTGTCGAGTTCGCCGTGGAGACCGTTGCCGGGAAGGATATAGTCGAGGTATGCGCGGCGGAGGGGCATATAACCCTCGGTCGCACCGTACTGCAAAAGGATGTCGGCCTTATCGCGGAGAAGCTCATCGGTGATCTCGCGGATGACTTCCTTAGGGAAGCAGGCTTTGGAAGGATTGCCGCCGCCGAAGGAGATGATCGCCGGATCGCCCAAAAGCTTGAAAAGTTCTCGGATCGCACTGCCGGAAACACCCTGCATACGTTCTGCTATCTGCATAAAAAAACCTCCGTTCAATGTCTGTGATTCTATAATTCCATTTTAGTCCTTTAGGGACGGGGTTGCAAATATATTTACCGTAATTCGCTTGAAAATCGCCAGGTCACTGCAAATATACAAAATCGATGTTTAATCCGCTTCGGCTTCGCTTTCAACGAGCGCCTTGAGGTACTCTCTGCGGAGCATTGCGTAGTACTTTATGCTGCGCCACTGCAGCCTGCCTCGGACGCGCGTATGGCATGAGGATCTCATCTCGCCCTCCCGGCGCATTCCAATCCGCTTCATTACGCCTTCGGAAGAGCGGTTCTCGCTGTCGCATTTCGCATAGATGCGGTGAATGTCGAGGCAGAGGAATCCGAAGCGCAGCATCCCGCGCGCCGCTTCCGCCGCATAGCCGTTTTTCCAGAAACGCTTGTTGAAAAGGTATCCGAGCTCGCCCTGAAGCAGGTCGTCGGTCAGATAAAGCCCGACTGCGCCGATGAGCTCGCCCGTTTCTTTAAGGCAGACGGCAAGGTCGAAGGCCTTTCTTGGAGAGCTGATCTGGTGCGCAAGGCGGGAGTGGATGAAGTTCACGACGTCCTCGCGGCTGTCCGGCCCCCAGGTCATGTAGACGGTGTTTTCGGCGTCGCCCGCATAGGCGAAGACCGCCTCGACGTCGTCGATATTGAATTCGCGAACGTACAGCCGTTCGGTTTCGAAAAGGATGAAATCGATCGCCGTTTCGCCATCGCGGATCAGGCTTTCATTATCGTTTCCGTTCATTGGATCCACCTCGCATCACATAAAATCAAGCAGGATCTCGTTTTGAAAATCGAGCCCGCGTTTTGTCAAAAACATTGCTTTATCGCTGACCTCCATATTGCCGGCAAGCAGCGCCGCGCTGACGGCAGAAGCATATTGTTCGACCGGGTCTATGCCGAAACGCTTTTCGAATTCCGCGCGGTCAACGCCGTCGGTCTTGCGAAGGCCCATCATGATGCATTCGAACATCTCTTCCTCGCGGCCGACTTCTTCGGTCTCAGCAACGGGGAGCCTGCCGCCGCCGAGATCGCCCATGTATTCGCCGACGGTCGCCTTGTTCGCAAAACGGACCCATTTGCCGCTCAGATGCAGCGCGGAGTGCGCATTAACGCCGAGGCCGAGGTAATCGCCGTTGTTCCAGTAATTGAGGTTGTGGCGGCAGCGAAAACCGGGCTTCGCGAAATTGCTGATCTCGTAGCGCTCGTATCCGAGGCGGGAAAGCAGCTCAAAGCCCGCGTCCTCCATATCGGCGACCTCGTCCTCATCCGGAAGAACGACCCTTCCGGCCGTTACGTCGTCATAGAGCGGAGTGCCGCTTTCGAGGATCAGCGCATAGGAGGAGATATGGCTTGCGCCGAGCCCGGAGGCGAGGCGGATCGAATCGAGATAGGAATCGGCGCTCTGCCCGGGCAGACCGTGCATGATATCGACATTTATATTGGTAAAGCCGGCGTTTTTCGCTTTTTCAAAGGCGCTGAGGAACTGTTCTTTATTGTGGATCCTGCCGATCGCGGCAAGGACCCCGTCGTCCGAAGACTGCATCCCGATCGAAATGCGGTTTATGCCCGCGTTCCTGTATTCGGCAAGCTTTATTTCCGTCACGGACTCAGGATTGCACTCGACCGTGATCTCCGCGTCCGGCGCGACTGAGAAACATTGCCTTGCTTCGCCGATGATCCTCCCGATAAGCCCCGCGGGCAGCATGGAAGGCGTGCCTCCGCCGATAAAAACGGTATCGAA
>JAEEYN010000210.1 GCA_016288175.1 Bacillota bacterium
CCGGGCAAAACGGAAAGGAGCGAGGAATGAACACCTTCAGGACCGCTTACATTTACGTTCGCGACAGCTTCGCCGGGCTCCTTTCGGAGACCGACGAGAGCTATATCTTCACATACGATCCCGCCTATCTGTCCGATCCCAATGCGTCTGCAGTGTCGCTGACGATGCCGCTTTCCGAAAAGCCGTACGTCTCTAAAACGCTGTTCCCGTTCTTCGACGGGCTCGTTCCCGAAGGCTGGCTGCTCGAAGTCGTCAGCCGCAACTGGAAGCTCGATCCGCAGGACCGCTTCGGACTGCTGCTCGTCGCCTGCCGTGACGGTATCGGCAACGTGAGCGTGTACGACAAGCCCAGATCGGAGGTGACGGAATGAACTGCCTTTGCTGCGGGAAACCGCTTGAACCCAATACCGAACACGGATGGCACGACAGATGCATAAAGAAGTTCTTCGGGACCACAAAGCTTCCGCTGATCGAGCTTGACGAGGAATCGCTTTCCGTTCTCGTTGAAAAGAGCACGGACAAGGGCTTTACCGTGCCGGGAGTGCAGAAGAAGCTTTCACTCCATCTCCATTCAGGCCGCGGACAGCAGCCCCGCCTTACGCTCGTGGACTATCCGACCGGCTACATCCTGAAGCCGCAGGTCGAAGCCTTCAAGGCTCTCCCCGAATCCGAGCATCTTGTTATGCAGATGGCGGCGCGCGTCGGGATCAAGACGGTCCCGCACGCTCTCATAAAGGCCGAGAGCGGATACGCTTTCATTACAAAGCGCGTCGATCGTATCAAGGATAAAAGCGGCATGAAAAAGCTTGCAATGGAGGACTTCTGCCAGCTGGACGAAAGGCTGACGCAGGATAAATACAAGGGCTCGTACGAGCGCTGTGCGAAGCTCATAAAGAAGTATTCGTCGATCCCGGCGCTCGATATGGCGGAGCTTTTCCTGCGGCTGGTCTTCTCCTTCGCCGTCGGCAATTCCGATATGCACCTCAAGAATTTCTCGCTCATCGAGACAGCTCCCGAAAGCGGCGTTTACGTCCTTTCCCCGGCTTACGACCTGCTCCCGGTCAACCTTGTCATGCCGGAGGACAAGGAGCAGTTCGCCCTGCCGATGAACGGCAAGAAGACCAATCTTCGCCGAAAGGACTTCCTTATCTTTGCAGATACCGCGGGCATACCCGAAAAGGCCGCAAACGATTTACTGGGCAGCGTCGTCGCCGCGCTTCCCGGGTTTATCGCAGATGCGGAAAGCTCGCTGCTGCCGGATGACATGAAAGCGGGCTTGATAGCGCTGATGGAGGATAGGTGCGGCGCAATAAAGGCGTGATCACCTTGGCAAATCGAGCTTCGTATTTTTCCTAATAGAAAAAGCGTCCGCGAGTGCGGATGCTTTTACGCTGTTTCCGTTATTCTGCTAATGTGTTCAAGACCATCTAATTGCCGCCGAGCTTGATCCTTTCTATGGCGAAACGCGCGCTTTCCCTTATTCCGGGGCTGCGGCTGTGCAGGTGTTTTTCGATTAGAGGAATATCCTCCGCGTTGCCAATTCTGCCGAGAGAAGCGTTCGCATAGATCATTTCATATGCAAAGTGATTGAGGCTAAACATAGAATGACAAACAGTGCGATTCAGAACCGATCTGCTTCGGGCAGGTTTTCAAGATAAGCATTCAGCGCTTCTTTATTGCCTTTATGCGCTTCTTGATGTATCATATCCTTTATCCGCTGAGGGCAATACAGCTTTATGGCCTTGACCGCGTTTTCACTGCAAGCAATATCGAAGATACGTTCGCCCTTGCCATATTTGTCTTTGGGCTTCCGCCTGCAATAATGGTCATCTTCCGTGATTGAAAACGTCGCAAAGTAGAACATAAACTGTCCGTCCAAACCTGCCTGCCTGTGCCGAACGCCGCTGTCGACGATTTGGTCCCATGAAAAGAACTCTTTTTTTCTATAGGGCCTTTTGACATAGATTCCATCTGCCTCAATGGTGACAGAGCCGGAAATTACGGACAATGTGAAAAAGAATGCCGCAAGCCCAAAGGCTCCGAACCAGAGGCAGGCCCGATAATACGGATCGGAAAACTTTGCCCATCCGAGGGGAAGACACGCCAAACAGAAACCGATCCATGCCAACACTATTATCAGGAAAAACAGGAGTCCGTAAATGACATAATTGTCTTTGAATCTCATAATTTACCTCGCATTAATTTGTGGCCATGCTTATTGCCCACTGAAGCGGGGCAATAAGATTCCCAGTAACAATTACGTTGTATTCGGTAACTATGGTATAGGTAGGATAACGCCTTTGCCACACATCCGAGAACGGGAGCAGATAGCGTTTGTTTTCTTTATAGACGGCAAAATAGGTCACATCCGCTTTTCCGTCGACATAGGAAACTGCTTTTCTTATCAATCCTTGCTCATCGCGGTAAACGGAATAATAATTCTTCGTTCCCTTGCGGAGTTTATCACGCTCCTTTACGCCTTGTTTTTCATCGCGTAGCCGCGGGATCAAACCCTCAAGGAACCAGTTCTTATTTCGCTTATATGAAACGGAATAATCGCCGTCGGCAAAATCCGCATACTCATATTGACGGGAGACAGCCTAAGCGTCTTCCATCAAACCCTTGAGCATTAGCCGGTATTCATTATCCAAGTCGTATTTGCTTTTATATGTTTTCATGCCGATTACGTCACATAGAACAGCAGTTCATCAAAAACACCTGCACCACTCTGCAAACTCGCTCACAAGCTCCTCACCGTTGGCTCTGATATTCTGCTCTGCGATCTCATCATAGTATTCCAGTTCATGGATCAGGATGGGCAGCTCCTTGCCGAATTTGATAGTCAAAACCCTTTCCTCGTGTATTTCCCGGACTATCCCGACCAGTTCGTTTACAAATGCGCGGGTGATCTCGGGAACTCCGTATTCATCTTCGTTCATGTTTCCATCACCATCGGGGTCGAAGCCGTTAGACACAGCCCAGCTTTTCACAGTATCGGCTGTATCGTCAGTACCGAAAACGAAGGAACTGTTCTGAAGCCAAAAAGCATAATTCCATCTCGCTTCTTCCTCATCGGTGAAGCCGGTTTTCAGTGCCTCGCTGACCTGGCTTTCCGTGTTGTAGCCAAGCGTAACGGTAGGCTTCATGGGATCGTCTTCATCGTCATACACAAACAGAGAAACGGCGTAAATATCGTCGGCTGTCCATGTGTTTATGCTGTCAATGATCATTTGTTTCAGCAGCTTTTTCATATCAACACCTCGGTTATTGCTGTTATTCGTATTTTTGCGCCATGCTTTCAAAATCGGGGGATGTATCATAAGTCCTGCGGCAGATGAGCTTCCCGTTTTTATCGAAAACGGAATAGACCGTTTCGGTGTAGTACCAAATCGCACTTATAAGAGGCGGTTGGTCCTCATATTGTCCGGTGTAGTTTTCCGAAACGACGAGATAATTATCGCCATAATCAAAAACGAGTATCACTATCTCGGGCACATCCTTGAAAACGGGATCGTCCGCATAGACCTCGCAGCCGTCAAGCA
>JAEEYN010000211.1 GCA_016288175.1 Bacillota bacterium
CCTGCTTGCGACGGTGCAGATGCCCTCCGGCATCCCCGTCGCGACGGTCGCGATCGACGGAGCAGCCAACGCCGCGATCCTCGCCGCGCAGATCCTCGCCGTCAGCGACAGCGGGCTCTATGAAAAACTCGTGAATATGCGCCGGGATATGGCCGCCGCAGTCCGCAAAAAGGACGCCGCGCTGAATTCCGCGCCCGAAAAATGACCCAACAGGATAGCCGCGCCCTGCGGCTATCCGCTCTTTTTATCCAAATTTTCAAAAAAGAAGTACAGGAGGCTCATTATGAAAAAGACCGAACAGCTCTATGAGGGCAAAGCAAAGAAAGTTTACGCAACCGACGTCGACGGCGTTTACATCGTCGATTACAAGGACGACGCGACCGCTTTCAACGGCGAAAAGAAGGGCACGATCGTCGGCAAGGGCGTCATCAACAACCGCGTTACCAATTTCCTTATGAAAAAGCTCGAGGCGGAAGGCATCCCCACCCACCTCATCGAGCAGCTTTCGGACCGCGAGACCGCCGTCAAGGCCGTCACGATCGTTCCGCTCGAGGTCATCGTCCGCAACGTTGCCGCCGGTTCCCTCTCGAAGCGCCTCGGCCTTCCGGAAGGCACTCCGATGAAGAAGACCGTGCTTGAGTTTTCCTATAAAAACGACGAGCTCGGCGATCCGATGATCAACGATTACCACATCTTCGCGATGGAGCTCTGCACGAAGGAAGAACTCGACACCATCAAGGATTATGCGCTGCGCATCAACGATATTCTCAAGGAATACTTCAAGACGCTGAATATCGACCTTATCGACTTCAAACTCGAGTTCGGCCGCACCCGCGAAGGGCAGATCGTTCTTGCGGACGAGATCAGCCCCGACACCTGCCGCTTCTGGGACAGCACGACCCATGAAAAGCTCGACAAAGACCGCTTCCGCCGCGACCTCGGCAATGTCGAAGGCGCTTACCGGGAGATCCTTCGCCGCCTGATGGGCGAATGAGCCGAAAAGAGAAACAGGAAATGGACAAGAGAGACGAAATTTTCGAAGGGCTCCATGAGGAATGCGGCGTATTCGGCGTTTCCGTTCCGGAAAGGGAAAACGTCGCCATTCTAGCCTACTATGCCCTTTATGCCCTCCAGCACAGGGGCCAGCAGAGCGCAGGCATCGCCGTCAATGACGACGGCGTGATCACCGCGCACTGCGACGAGGGCCTTGTGAACGAGGTTTTCGACGAAGCCGCGCTGCAGAAGATCGGCTTCGGCAGCATGGCCGTCGGCCATGTCCGCTATTCGACGACGGGCTATGAAAAGCGCATCAACTGCCAGCCCCTCGTCGTCAACCACCGCAAGGGCTCCATGGCCATTGCGCATAACGGCAACCTCACCAACGACGCGGAGCTTCGCGAGGAGCTCGAGCTCGCGGGTTCGATCTTCCACACCACGAGCGACACGGAGGTCATCGCCTATACGATCACGAAGGAGCGCCTCACGACCTCCTCGATCGAAGACGCCGTTTCCCGCGCGATGGATAAGATCAAAGGCGCATACTCCCTCGTCATCATGAGCCCGAAAAAGCTCATCGGCGCAAGGGACCCCAACGGCTTCCGTCCTCTCTCGATCGGCAGGCTGCCGGACGGCGGCTACTGCCTTGCGAGCGAGACCTGCGCCCTCGACAGCATCGGCGCGAAGCTCGAAAGGGACGTTGAGCCCGGCGAGATCGTCGTGATCCAGAACGGCGTTCTCGAAAGCCGCCGCGAGCACTGCGGAACGGCGAAGCCCGGCTTCTGCGTTTTCGAATACATCTATTTCGCCCGTCCCGACAGCGTGATCAACGGCTGCTCCGTCCACCACGCCCGCCAGCGCGCCGGCGAATTCCTTGCCGAACAGTATCCCGTTCCCGCGGACGTCGTAATCGGCGTTCCGGATTCCGGCCTCGACGCCGCTCTCGGCTATTCGAAGCGCAGCGGGATCCCCTACGGCATCGGCTTCATCAAGAACAAATACATCGGCCGAACCTTCATCCAGGCCAAGCAGAGCGACCGCGAAAAGGGCGTCCGCATCAAGCTGAACCCCGTTTCCGAAACGGTGAACGGCAAGCGCGTCGTGCTCGTCGACGATTCCATCGTCCGCGGAACAACGATCAAGCGCATCATCCGCCTCCTGCGCGAAGCGGGAGCAACGGAGGTCCATGTCCGCCTCGCCTCGCCGAAGTTCCTCTATCCCTGCTTCTTCGGCACGGATGTTCCTTCGAGCGAAAACCTCATCGCCTGCAAATTCGATGACGAAGGCCTCATCAGGGAGCTCGGCGTCGACACGATCGGCTTCCTCTCGATCGAAAACGCGAAGCGCCTCACGAGCAGCGAACCGAAGGAATTCTGCACCGGCTGTTTCTCCGGGGAATATCCCTGCGAGCCGCCGAAGAGCAAGTGGGTCAATAAGTTCATGAACAAAATCAGCGATCAGAAGGATTGATCGAATAAGGAGAAAAACACTATGGCAAACAAGGATTCGAGGAGCAAGAGCTACGAAGCCGCCGGCGTCGACATCACTGCCGGATACAGGGCTGTGGAGCTCATGAAAAAGCATATCGACCGCACGGTCATCCCCGGCGCGATGCCCTCCATCGGCAATTTCGGCGGGCTTTTCGTGCCTGACCTCGCCGGAATGAAGGAGCCCATCCTCGTTTCCGGAACGGACGGCGTCGGCACGAAGCTCAAGCTTGCTTTCCTTGCCGATAAGCATAACACCGTCGGCATTGACTGCGTTGCGATGTGCGTCAACGACATCATCTGCTGCGGCGCTAAACCCCTGTTCTTCCTCGACTATATTGCCCTCGGCAAGAACGTTCCGGAGCGCGTCGCTTCGATCGTCGAAGGCGTTGCGGAGGGCTGCGTCCAGAGCGGCTGCGCCCTCATCGGCGGCGAAACGGCGGAGATGCCCGGCTTCTACCCGGAGGATGAATACGACCTCGCGGGCTTCGCCGTCGGCATCGTCGACAAGGAAAAGATCTTCGACGTCAATACCCAGGTCGAGGGCGACAAGCTCATCGCTCTGCCCTCCACCGGTTTCCATTCCAACGGCTATTCCCTCGTCCGCAAGGTCTTTGACCTGAATTCGAAGGAATCCGTCGCGGAATACATCCCTTCCCTCGGCTGCACCCTCGGCGAAGCGCTGCTCCGCCCGACGAAGATCTACGTCAAGCCCGTGCTTGCGGCGGCAAACGAAGTTAAGATCAAGGGCTGCGCCCATATCACCGGCGGCGGTTTCTACGAAAACATCCCCCGCGCCGTGAAGGAAGGGCTCTGCGCCTCCATCCGCGAAATGGACGTCAAAACGCCCCCCGTATTCTCTCTGCTCGAGGAGAGGGGCAATATCCCCCGCCGCGATATGTTCAACACCTTCAACATGGGCGTCGGCATGTGCCTGATCGTTGCCGCCGAGGACGCCGAAAAATGTGTCGATATCCTCCGTGCAAACGGCGAGGAAGCCTATATCCTCGGCGAACTCAAAAAAGGCGAGGGCGTTGAGATATGCTGAGGCGTCCCCGCGCCGCCGTCTTCGTTTCGGGCGGCGGAACGAATCTTCAGGCGCTTCTCGATAAGCGCGGCTCCGTTATCACGAGCGGCGATATCGTTCTCGTTGTTTCGAATAAGGAGAATGCCTTCGCTCTCGAGAGGGCGAAGCGCGCCGGCGTCGAAGGCGTTTATGTCCCCTTCGACCGCAGCGACCCCCGCAAATTCGAAACGGAGTGCGAAAAGCTCCTTACCGAAAGGGATATCGACGTTATCGTCCTCGCGGGCTTCATGCTCATTCTGAGCGCGGAATTCGTTGAAAAATGGGATCATCGCATCATCAACGTGCATCCGGCGCTGATTCCCTCCTTCTGCGGAAAGGGCTTCTACGGCCTCCGCGTGCACCGCGCCGCGCTCGATTACGGCGTCAAGGTCACCGGCGCGACCGTGCATTTCGTCAATGCCGTTGCCGACGGCGGCGAGATCATCCTCCAGAAGGCCGTGGACGTTCTCCCCGGCGACACTCCGGAGGTCCTTCAGCGCCGCGTGATGGAGCAGGCGGAATGGGAGCTTCTCCCCCGCGCGCTCGAGCTCGTTTTCGGGCGGATCGCGGCGGAAGGCGAAGAAAAAACCGAAGAATAATATTGGAAAGACAAGGAAAAATATGTGCAACGAGCTTAAATCGCTGCAGCAGCAGCTCTGCGGCAACACCTATCCCGGAAGGGGCATTCTGATCGGAAAAAGCGCGGGCGGAAGCACCGTCATCGCGTATTTCATCATGGGCAGGAGCGAGAACAGCCGCAACCGCATCTTCGAAAAAACGGAGGACGGCATCCGCACCCGCGCTTACGATGAATCGAAACTGACCGATCCGAGCCTCATCATCTATGCCCCCGTCCGCAAGGTCGGGCCCGTCACCGTCGTTACCAACGGCGACCAGACCGACACCGTCCGCGACGAGCTGCTTCTTGCCGCCGATCCCGCAGCGGAGCGTTTCGCCCGTTTCGCATCGGCGCTTGCCCGCCGCGAGTTCGAGCCCGACCCGCCGAATTTCACCCCCCGCATCAGCGGCGTCGTCGGCGATGACAGCTATGATCTTTCGATCCTCAAATCCGAAGATCAGAGCGGTACTGTCTGCCAGCGCAATTTCTTCCGCTATGCTTTCGAGCCCGGCGTCTGCCATTTTATCCATACCTATGAGCACGACGGCAGCCCGATCCCGACCTTCCGCGGCGAGCCGAGAAGACTGCTTTGCCCCGAAGGCAGCGCGGAGGAGATCGCCGAATACGTCTGGAACTGCCTCGATGAATCGAACCGCGTCTCCCTCTTCGTGCGCAAGATCTGCGCCTGCGGAGCGGAAACGACGGCAATCATCAACAAACACTGCTGAAGCCCGGCGGCTTCGGCTTTCCTTTTAAATCACGGAAAACGGAGGGAATTATGAAATACGAACTCAAATACGGCTGCAACCCGAACCAGAAACCGGCGTCCGTCTCGATCGATGGCGAGCTGCCGATCACCGTTTTGAACGGGCGTGCGGGCTACATCAACCTTCTTGACGCGCTGAACGGCTGGCAGCTCGTTTCGGAGCTCAAGCGCGCGACCGGCTTCCCCGCCGCGGCTTCCTTCAAGCACGTCAGCCCCGCCGGCGCCGCGATCGGCCTTCCCCTTTCCGATACGCTTAAAAAGATGTATTTCGTCGACGAAAGCGTTGTGCTCTCCCCCCTCGCCTGCGCCTATATCCGCGCACGCGGCGCGGACCGCATGAGCTCCTTCGGCGATTTCATCGCCGTCAGCTCCAAGGTCGATGTTTCCCTCGCGAATATCTTAAAGCGCGAAG
>JAEEYN010000212.1 GCA_016288175.1 Bacillota bacterium
AAATATTCCTCATGCCGGAGCGCAGGGTCGACGTTTTCGTTCAGATGGGCGAAGGTCCCGCCGTCCGTATCGTTCGCGAGGTGGTTCACAACAACGTCGACTATGACCTTGATATCGTATTTCTCCGCCTCCGCGCAGAGCGCGGTCAGCTCCTCCCGCGTGCCGAGCCACGTGCCGCCGTCCGCGATCGAAAGGCCGAGGGGCTGATAGAGCTTCCACCACTGCCCGTCCGAGTTCGTCCATTCGGCGTTGTAATCCTTCGGCTGCTGCACGGGCGAGGTCTGGACCGCGGTATAGCCCGCGGCGGCGATTTCCGGCAGCGCGTCCTTGATGCTGTTATACGACCAGTTGAAGCAGTGCAGGATCACGGCGCCCTGAACCGTCTCCTGCGCGTAGGTCTCGTATTCTTCGGTTTCCGCGGCGGCGGGCACGGCCCCCGTGAAGATCACGGAAGCGAGCAGACATACCGCCAGCAAAAGAACGAGTATCTTCCTTTTCATGCATTTCACCCCGGCTTTTTCAAGCCGTCCTTCCTTTTTAAATCGGCGGCAAACGGTCCTTCGCCGCACTTGTATCTCGATAATTATATCATATATACTCACCTAAATCAACAGAGAAACGCCCCCCGTCGGAGCGTTTTCGGCGATTCTTTTCGGGTTTTGCGAAATAATAAAGGGCGGCTCTGAAGAACCGCCCATGTATAAAGCTGGTTACCGTTCGGCCGGGAATGAATCGATGAGGCCCATCGAGTAGCGGAGAACAAGCACGGCGTCCTGAATATTGACCGTGCCGTCGCCGCTCACTTCGGACGCCGCGGTATCGAGGGCGTCTTCGGTGATGAGGCCCATCGCAAAGCGCAGCACGAGGATCGCGTCCTGGATGTTGACGTTTCCGTCGCCGTTGGCGTCGCCGAGAACATACGGTTCGGGCGTTTCGGCGCAGGTGACCTCAACATAGTCGACGTTGATCTCGAACATATCGCTGACGTTGTAATGGCGGATCGCCATTTGGACCGTCCTGCCCGCGTATTCGGCGATATCGTATTCGAACTGATAATCGGCGCCCCAGGTATAATCATCCTGGCCGATCTGGACCCATTCTTCCCCGTCCGCTTCCTTCAGATAGACGCCGAAGATCTCATAGGGATAATCGGGATCCTGTCCCTGCGCCCAGAAGGTGAACAGGCCGTTCTCGGGAACCTCGAATTCCGGCGTGATCGCCCAGTTATCGGGATAGAGCGGGCCGTAATCGTTCTCGTAGGAGAGGGACATAATGAAGCCGTAACCCTCATGGAAATCATACTCGCTGTACCAGTCGACCATCCAGCTCCAGTTCCTTCCGTCGCCGTCCTGATCGACGAAGGTCCAGCCCTGATCCTCCGGATCGGTCTCGAAATCCCAGATCGGGCCGACGGGCTCCGGCGGGACGGGCGTCGGTTCGGTAATGTTCGGATCGACCTCGTATTCCTTTGAATAGATGTAGAAATAGCCGAAGACGCTGTTGCCGCAAGAGCCGACGGCAACGGTCGAGCCGTTGATCAGCGCAGTCGCGTCATCGGAGATCACATAGCCCTCGTTCGGATAGATACGGACAAGGAGATTGTATGTCGCGAACTCGTTGTCGAAATATTCGTCCTCGTAGAGCTGGCCGTAATCCTCGTTGAGTTCGTCGGCATACTGCCACATGACGGTATCGATATAGTAATTCGCGCCTTCGGGAACGGTGATATCGTAATTCGGGTGCTGGCCCCAGAGCGGGGTCGAGAAGCCCTCGATGCGGATCTCATCGATCGTTTCGGGAACGAAGGGCGTGCCCTCGATGATCTCGACATTATCGACCGCGAAATAATCGCCCGCCGGGTTGGTGGAATGGTCCTTCTTATACTGCCACTGCAGGGTATGCTCACCGGGCTCGAGAGCGTATTCGAAGCTCTCCCAGACCTCGTCGTGCGAGCCGTATTTCATGACCATCTCGCCGTCAACAAACAGCCTGCAGGTATCCCAGTCGACCGTGTCGTAGCCCTCGCCCCTCGCGATGAGGTCGAAACGCACCATCATGCCCTCGGCTTCGACATTGACTTCAGCGGAGATCGTGGAGGTCGAGCTCTCGACGCCGGCGTTCCCGCTCATTGCATAGACGCGATCGTCGGTCTCAACGACGGTCCAGGGATAGGCCGTGTCGTTCGCGAAGTGGATGCTTCCGCCCTCCGCGTTCAGCGCGAAATCGAGGTCTTCATCGGCCGGCGGCTCGGGAGGCGGCGTCGGCGTCGGGTCGGGCTCCGGCGGGATCGCTCCGCCGATCTCGACGTTGTCAACGGCGAAGCAGTCGCCCTGACCGTTGACGGAACCGTCCTTCGTATAAGACCATTCGAGGGTATGCGTGCCGGGTTCGAGGTTCGCGGAAAAGCGCTGCCAGCCGGCGTCGTATTCGTTGCCCTTGTCGAACTGCGCGGCGCCGTCGATCTTAAAGATGCAGTGGTCGAAAACGGTGCCGTAGTTGCTGCTTTCGCCGCAGGCCTTATAATCGAAACTCAGACTTCCGCCGTCCTCGCCGACGGTCACCGTCGCGGTCATCACGGAAGTCGACGAAGCCGTTCCGGTGTTGCCGCTGATCCCGAAAGACGCATGATCGGCGTCATCCGAAGTCTCCGCATGCCAGGGATAAACGCCTTCGCTCACAAAGGTCAGTTCCCCGCCGCCGACATTCAGCGCGCTGTCCAGATCGGCATCCCGCGTTCCGGCAAAAACGCCGGCGGGGATCATCATCGCCGCAAGCAGTATGGCGATCAAAACGCTTATGATCTTTCTTGCCATGTTCTTCCCTCCTTGAAATGCTTGGGTCGGCACAGTCAGAAAGCGATGCTGCGCCTCAACTGTATATATTATAGCATATCGTTCGCGATAAAGGAAGGCCGGCCGGAGCGATATTTTTCGTTCAACGGGCTTTATTTTCCGCCGCGCTACTTGACGGGCGTACCGTCCGTATGGTATATTTTGATTGGTATTTTGTCGGTTTTCGGCGGAAAACGAGGTTTTCGATGGATATTTTCAATGTGATCTCCCTGCTCGGCGGGCTCGCGATGTTCCTTTACGGCATGCGCCTTATGGGGGATTCACTCAAAGAGAATTCTTCCGGCGCGCTGAAGAAAGCGATGAGCAAGGTTACGAACAACCCGCTCAAGGCTTTCATCCTCGGCGTTCTCGTTACCGCTCTCATCCAGTCCTCGACCGCGACGATCGTCATCACCGCCGGCCTTGTGGGCGCGGGGATCCTGACGCTGCATCAGTCCCTCGGCATCATCGTCGGCGCGAACGTCGGCACGACCGTCACCGGCCAGATCATCCGCCTCCTTGACCTCGATTCCTCCGGCTCATCCGTTCTCCGCTTCTTCCAGCCCTCCACGCTCGCCCCGATCGCGCTGATCATCGGCGTCGTGCTCATCATGGGCAGTTTCTTCAAAAACGCGCATTCGATCGGCAAGATCGCGATCGGCTTCGGCATCCTGTTTTCGGGTCTTCTGAACATGACCGGCGCCGTCAACACGCTTTCGCAGTCCGGCATCATCGAAGGCCTTTTCTCGGGGCTCGGCAGGAGCCCGGTGCTCGGCTATCTGACGGGCGCGGGCGTTGCTTTCGTTCTTCAAAGCTCATCGGCGGCAGTCGGCATCCTGCAGGCGTTTTCGTCGACGGGATTGCTTGCCTTCAGATCCATCTATTCCGTGATCGTCGGCATCTATCTCGGCGACTGCGTCACGACGGCGATCGTGATCTCCATCGGCTCGAAGGCCGAAGCGCGGCGCGTCGGTATGATGAACATACTCTTCAATTTGAGCAAGACCGTCCTCGTGCTCATCGGCGTGACCGTCGTTCATAAACTCGGGCTTCTCGACAGGCTCTGGGACGCGCCGGTCAATTCGGGCATCATCGCGAACACCAACACGATCTTCAACCTCGGCTGCGCGCTCGCTCTCTTTCCGATGCTCGGCGTTTACGAAAAGCTCAGCCGCCGCATCATCAAGGAAAAGCCCGCGAAGGAAGGCAAGTTCAAGAGCGTTACCGACGCGCTGAATCCCGCCTTTTTCAGCACCCCGGCGCTCGCGCTGCAGAGCTGCTACAAGACCCTTCTCGCGATCTTCGCAACGGCGAGGACAAGCATCGAAAAATCCTTTGCGCTGCTTAAGGATTACGATCCCGCCGTTCATAAGCAGATCCTTGCGGACGAGGAGGAGATCGACCGCATGACCGACCGCGTCAGCAAGTATATGGTCGGGTTCCTGCCCCATCTGCAGATCGACAGCCATGTTGCGATCCTGAACCAATACTATAAGATCACTTCGGAATTCGAGCGTCTCGGCGACCACGCCGTCAACATTGCCGACCATGCCGAATCGATGAAAAAGAACGATACCTCGTTCTCGAAAACCGCTTTTTCGGAGCTCGCCGTCCTCGAAAGCGCACTCGGCCAGATCCTCGACGAAACGGAACAGACTTTCGCGAAGCGCGATATCGACGCCGCCGCGCGGATCGAGCCGCTCGTTCAGGTCGTCGGCGACCTCATCACCGTTCTCCGCCGCAACCACCTCAAGCGCATGAGCACCGGCGAATGCGATCCCTATGCCGACACGGCTTTCACCGACCTGATGGTCGAATTCCACCGCATCGGCGACGTCTGCTCCAATGTCGGCGTCGCGACCGTTGTCCGCGCTCAGCCGGAGCTTGCCGACCACGAGCACCTCTATTTCGAGCGCCTCCACGCCGGCGGCGACGAGGCTTTCAACGCCGCGTACAACCGCGCGCATCAACGGTATTTCGCCCTTCTGAACAGCAGCCCGGACGCCCCGGCAAAGCCCGCGGCACAGACAAAGGATTAAAAACACGCGATCCGCAGCCGAACGGCAGAATGAAAAGCAGGAAACGCTCCTGCTTTTTTGACATTTCGGCGAAAATTTGATATAATAAAAGTAAGGGGCAAGCCCCGCAATTCCCTTTGCGCCTTCTCTAAAATCAAAGGTTTTTCCTCCCGCCGCCCGTCGGCCTGTTTGCTTTCCCGAAAAAACGGCAGATCAATATTTAATTCGGAGCTTACAATGAAAAACAGAATTTCCTTTTCTGCGGTAACGCAGATCTTTTCCTCTATCATGAGCTGGTTCTTCTGGCTCATCATAGTATTCTTTATCGCGATGGTTTTCGATTATGTGACGGGTTCGCTCGCCGCCCGCAAGCGCGGCGAATGGCGCTCCACCCGCGCCCGGGAGGGGCTTTACCACAAGCTCGGCATCGCCGGCGCGCTGATACTCGCGCTGCTCATCGATATCGTCGTCGGCCTCGCCGCGGACACCGTTATCCGCCTCCCCTTCCCCTTCCGCGGGCTGTTCTCCCCGCTCTGCGCCGTTTGGTACATCGTTACGGAATTCGGTTCGATCACCGAAAACCTCGATAAGCTCGGCGCCGGGATCCCCGCCTTTATGAAGAAAGGCCTTGCCCTGCTGCGAACCGCGGCTGAGCGTTCCGATCCCGGCGAAGAGTGCGCCTGCACCTGCAAACGTAAAGACGATAAAACGAAAGGAAAACGCGGCAGATAACGCAGCCGAACAGCGAAGAAGCGCCGGCCTCCCGGCGCTTTCTTCATTCCCGGCGGTCAAACGCCGCGCTTGGCTCAGTTGCAGCCGCAGCCGTTGTTGTTATTGTTGCCGCCGCAGCCGATCTCGCCGCAGCCGCAGCCGCCGAAACCGTTGTTGCCGAGGATCAGCAGGATGATGATCCACCACCAGTTGTTATTGTTGCAGCCGCAATCGTCATCACAGCCGCAGCCGCCGAAACCGTTGTTGCTGAGGATGAGCAGGATGATGATCCACCACCAGTTGTTGTTCATACAGTTGTTGCACATAGCTTTATGCCTCCTTCAAATTCGGGCAGGAAGAGCGGCGCCCTCCTTACCCGTCTGCTTCATAATACGCGGCGAGGCAAAAAACGGTGAAAGCGAAAAAGGTATTGCCAAAGGAGAAATGCTGTGCTATAATACGGGCAGCTTCGGGGCAGGGTGAAATTCCCTACCGGCAGTAAAGTCTGCGAACCCGTGTCAAAAAAGGCCGGGCCGAACCGGTGCGATTCCGGTACCGACAGTGATTGCGGCGAAGGCCGCATAAGTCTGGATGGAAGAAGAACGCAATCGATAATTGTATTTTCTGCCCGGAGGTAAATCTGCCTGCGGGCATTTTTATCGAGGTAACAAAATGTTCATGGAAACCAAATCATTTGGTGAAACGCTTGCCGAAACCTTCGCAAAGGCGAAGGACAATCTCGGCTTCCTGCTCGTCTGTCTCGGCATCTTCGCCGGCATTTTCATCATCGCGCTTCTTTTCGAGAAGTTCCTGATCAAGAGCCGCCGCAAGCTTTCCGACACGCGCTCGATCACCTTCATCGCCCTGTTTTCCGCAATGGCGGCGGTGCTGATGCTGCTCGAGTTCCCGCTGCTCTTCGTTGCGCCGGGCTTCTATCAGTTCGATTTCAGCGAAGTGCCCGTCATGATCTGCACCTTCTACCTCGGGCCCGTCGCCGGCGTTGTGACGGAGCTCATCAAGATCGTTCTCAAGCTCTTTATCAAGGGCACCTCCACCGCGTTCGTCGGCGATTTCGCGAATTTCGTCGTCGGCTGCTCGTTCGTGCTTCCCGCGGGCATCATCTACCACACGAAGCCCAAGACGAGCCGTGCGATAGTCGGCCTTGCCGCCGGCACGGGCATTATGACGGTTTTCGGCAGCGCGTTCAACGCGATCTACCTGATCCCGAAATTCGCGCAGCTCTTCGGGATGCCGATCGACGCGATCGTCGACGCCGGCCACAAGATCTTCTCCTCCGTTACGGATGTTCCCACCTTCGCGGCGTTCTGCGTCGCGCCGTTCAACCTCATCAAGGGCGCGGTGGTTTCGATCCTTGCGTTCCTGCTGTTCAAGGCTGTTTCGAGGTATTTGAAGCTTCCCGCCATGAAGACGAAAAAGCAGCAATAAGATTCGATATTTAATTATGCAGCAAAGAAAAGCGGAACCGCCCCAATGGGCGGTTCCGCTGCATTAAGCCTTAATTTTCAGGGCGATCACGGGATGATGCCCATCGCCTTGCGGAGGATCGTGATCGCGTCGGTGACGTTCACAACGCCGTTGCCGTCCACGTCGCCGCGGGCAATCTGTGCCGAAGTGAGGTTGATGATGCCCATCGCGTGGCGCAGCGCCATGACCGCGTCGGTAACGTTGACTGTGCCGTTGCCGTCCACGTCGCCGTTGCCGCTGCCGCCGCCGCTGCTGCTTATACGGACGTTGTCGATGACTGCAGTATCGTAGCCGCCGTCAAAGCTGCCGTCCTTATGATAGGTCCAGGTGAACTCATGCATACCGGCGGAAACTTGGCAGGAATAGGTCTGCCAGGTCTCGTCGCCTTCCTCATTGCCGGAGAAGGAGGCCTTCCGGACGCCGTCGATGTAGAAGGTCAGCTCGTCGTAGTTCGTCTCGGAGGTGACGACGTAATCGAAGCTGATCGTCGCGCCGGATGCGCCGATCATGCAGCTGGTGGAGGTGCTGCAGCTGCTGTTCGGGATACCCTGGTTGCTGGACCTTGCGAAGAGCCTGCCCTCATATTCGGCGAGCTCGAAGGGATAATCGCCGTCGTTGGAGAAGGAGAGATAATCGGGGTTCGAAGGATTCATACCGTCCGGGTTAAGGGCCTGATCAAGATTCGGGAAATTGCGGACGATCTCGACGTTATCGATGAATACGCGGTCCTCGCCGTAATCGATGCCCTCATCCTTCGCATAATCCCACTTGAAGCTGTATGTGCCCGTTTCCGTTGCCGTGTATTCATAATACTGCCAGCCATTGGAATCGCCGCTTCTGCCGCCGAGGAAGGAATAGGAGCCCGAACCGGGGGTCTTGATATAGAAATGCAGATAGTCGCTGCCGTCCTCCGTATCGGTATAGTACATGAAGCGGAAAACGTCGCCGGCAATAAGCTGGAAGTCATCTGCGGTCAGGACCGCCGTGCTGTTATCCCAGTACTTGTTGACCGCGGTCGCAGCTGAATGGAAGTTTTTGTTGCATTCGACGAAGCCCGGATTGCCGGAGGTGAAGTGGATCGTTCCGCCGGATACGTTCAGCATATTATCCAGATTCTGCTGATAACTGCCGCTGTAGGAAATGCCGGAGACGGTGGCATAGTCATAGCCCTTCGAAACACTGTCGTCCTTGACGTATTTCCAGGTGAGCACGAATGTGCCGTTCGAGGGAGCGGTGAAGGTATAGCTCCTCCAACTCTCATCATTCCAGCCGGACTGGCGGACCTGCTCTTCGCCGTCCACGCAGAACTGGAAGTAGTCGTAATTCGGCTCGCAGCTTACGAAATAGTCGAAGGATACCGTTTCATCGGCATTCATCGTGATGAGCAGCTCGAATACGGATTCGGAGTCGTCCAGGAAACGGTTGTTGTTGCGGACGCGCTTGTTCGTGCCGTTGCTGTTCATGACGGGAACAAAGCCTGCCGAATCCTGAGGAGTGATCAGGGGCTGCGTATTCGAATTGAGCGACGAGCTGCCCGCGAAAGTGTTCATATACGTGCGGCGGTCGCTGTAACCGCCCGGGCTCGTATCCAGCATGATATTGTCGATGCAGGCTACGTCGCTGCCGCTGTCGTTGGAGCTGTCCTTATGGTAGGTAAAGCTTATCGTATGGTAGCCGGTCGCGGTGAAGGTGTAGCCGTAGGTATGCCAGGTGAAATCGTCCAGCTCGGTGAAGGATGCGACCTCGGTGCCGTCCACCTTGACGATCAGCTTGTCATAGAACATCTCGCCGGAGACTGCGTAATCGAAGCTGAGGATCCAGTCTGTACAAGCGTAGACGTATGCGTTGAAGGTCGAATCGCTGTTCGCAACACCGGCATTCGTGGAGCGGACGTACAGATCGTTGCTGCTGCTGTTCGAGTTTTGTTTTACCTCAAAGGGATAATCGCCCGAGGTTGCGAAGCTGAAGCCGCCGCTGTTGCCGTGTGCGGACGCTGCCCGGATCAAATATTGGGCGTTATGCCTGCTGTACTTCACGTCCATGACGCGGACACAGTCCGAGCCGGTGTCGTTGCTGCCGTCCTTCTGATACTTCCAGGCAAAGGTGTGTGTGCCGGACGTCGTGCAGGTATAGGTATAGTCGACCCACGCCGGAGTCGAGCCGCTTCCGCCGCTGATGCCCGAGTAGGCGAACACCTGCGTGCCGTTGTCGGTGAAGATGAACTTATCGTAAGTGGCCTCGGTCTGATACCAGTACGAGAACGTGATCGTTTCGCCGACGGACATACTGAACGATTCGGATGTGATCACGGCGGTGCTGTTCGCGGTGCCGGCATTGTTGCTTTCGATGTATTTGAAGGTACCGTTGTCATGCCCGGTGAAGCCGGGGTTGCCGTTCGTGTATGTAATGTAGGTACTGGCGTTGTTGAGATAGTTTTCAAGAGCGGCGGCGCTCTCCTTCTTCGGGAGCTCCTCCGCAGTCTTTGCGGACTCCGCATTCGGAGCAGGATCCTCCGCCGCGAACGCAGCGGCGGGAACGACCGTGAGCAGCATCAGAGCCGCAAGCACGATCGCCAGAAGCTTTGAGTGTTTCATATGTATCCCTCCTCTATTATTATGCGGTATACATCCTGAAGATATGATATACCGTTTTTATGATACCATACTTTATTCGAAATTACAATATGAATTATAAACTTTTCGAAAAATGTCTCCTTTTCTCGGAATTCCGGTACCTTACCCGTTTTGCGCGCGGAGGATGCATACGCGAAGGAAAACCATATATTTGAGGATATGCTTTATCCGCCATTGAAAACGGGGAAAAAAAGGTGTAAAATCAAATTTGTGAAAATGGCGGTCCGCCGCCGTGCCGCGATACTGCGGAAAGTTAAATTTAACGGAGGAAAAATCAATGAACCCGAAGTTTAAGAACGATATCGGCATTGCCGTGCCGGAGCTGATGATGCCCGCAAAGAGCGTCGATCTCACCAAATGGGCCTGCGTTGCGTGCGATCAGTACACCTCCCAGCCCGATTACTGGAACAAGTGCGAGGAGATCGTCGGCGACGCGCCGTCCACCCTCCGCCTGATGCTCCCCGAGATCTATCTCGAAAAGCCCGGCGAAGCGGAGCGCATTGCCGCCATCCGCAAGGCCATGGACGAATATGTTGAGAAGGGCATCCTCGAAAACAAGGGCGAGGGCTTCGTTTTCACCCGCCGCACCGTTGACGGAAAGACGAGGAACGGCCTTGTCGTCGCTCTCGACCTCGAAGCATACGACTATTCCAAGGGTTCCACCACCCTTATCCGCGCCACCGAAGGCACGATCGTCGAGCGCATTCCCCCGCGTCTCCGCATCCGCGACGGCGCACCGCTCGAACTGCCCCATATCATCGTTCTCATCGACGACGATAAAAAGACCGTTATCGAGCCCCTTGCGGAGAACCTCGCGAAGGACGAGCAGCTCTATGATTTCGACCTCATGCAGGGCGGCGGCCATGCCGAAGGCTGGCTGATCAACGACGAAGCCCAGATCAAGGGTGTTATCGACGCGCTCTGCGGCCTTGTCGACCCCGACAAGTACGGCACGAAGATGCCTCCCCTCCTTTTCGCGATGGGCGACGGCAACCACAGCTTCGCGACCGCGAAGGCCAACTGGGAGAAGCTCAAGGCGAACCTCACCCCCGAGGAGAGGGAGAACCATCCCGCCCGCTATGCGCTCGTTGAACTCGAGAACGTCCATGACGACGGCATCGTCTTCGAGCCCATCCACAGGGTCATCTTCAACATCTGCCCCGACTGCTTCATGGATGCGCTCAAGGAAGAGCTTATCAAGCAGAACGGCAGCGCGGAGATCCGCTATTTCGACTGCGAGCACTGCATGGCGAGGGCAAAGAAGGATCTGCCCGCCGGCGCGCACGTCATCCCGTTCGTGACCGAGAAGGGCAAGGGCCTTGTGATCGTCGAAAAGCCCGCCGCGCAGCTCGAGGTCGGGACCCTGCAGAACGCGCTCGACGTCGTTCTCAAGAAGACCGAAGGCGCAGTCATCGACTACATCCACGGCGAGGACGTTGTCAACGAGCTCGGCTCCAAGCCCGGCAACATGGGCTTCCTGCTCCCGCCGATGGCGAAGGGCGACCTGTTCAAGACCGTCGTGTTCGACGGCGCGCTTCCGAGAAAGACCTTCTCCATGGGTGAAGCGCACGAGAAGAGGTACTACCTCGAATGCCGCAGGATCGGCAAATAATGCTTTGATAAACCGGGAAAGGGAGGCGAAGCTTCCCTTTCCTTTATTCCTCTGCTCCCTTTAGGTTTCCCCGTCCCCCGCGCTCCGTCCTTTTCGCTATGCTGGAAACAACATTCAATTCCCTGACCGCCGTGCTGATCGTGATGTTCATGGTCGGCGTCGGCTGGCTTTTCGGGAAGCTCGGATACATCAAAAAAGAGCATAAGGGCCTGATGGTGAAGCTCATCATCTGCGCCGGCATGCCCGCGCTCGTTGTGAACAACGTGTTCGGCAATCTCGACCTTTCGTCGCTCGATCGGCCGCTTCTGCTGTTCCTGCTGCCGATCCTTTCGATGCTCTTCACGCTCGACATCGGCATACTGCTTGCGGTCATTCTGAAGCCCGATAAAAAGCGCGTCGGCGGATTCATCACGATGTGCGCGTTTTCGAACTCGATCTTCGTCGGTCTCCCGATGAACACCGGCCTTTTCGGAGACGGAGCCGTGCCGTACGTGATGTGCTTTTATATTGTCAACACAACGCTTTTCTGGACGATAGGCAACTATTTGATCAGCCGCTCGGGCGAAGGCGGAAAGCACCAAAAGGGTTTCTTTAAAAATCTCAAAAAGCTGATCTCTCCCCCGCTTGTCGCGCTCGCCATCAGTCTTCCGCTGCTCGCACTAGGCGTTAAGATGCCGGAGCCGGTCGTCAAGCTCGCCGGATACATGGGCAACATCGTTACGCCGATCGCGCTGTTCTATATCGGCTACGCGCTGTATGAATACGGCCTCAGGAGCATGCGCCCGGGCAAGCACATGCTCGGCGTGATGTTCGTGCGCTTCATCTGCGCGCCGCTCATCATGGTGGGTCTGTGCAAGCTCTTCGGCTTCGGCGGGATGCCCTCCGGCGTACTCGTCGTTGAATCGGCGATGCCCGTCATGACGCAGGCCGTCGTCGTTGCCGCCGCGC
>JAEEYN010000213.1 GCA_016288175.1 Bacillota bacterium
ACGTGAGCGTAGTGACGCTTGTCGGTCTCATACTCAACGTGAGCGGTGTTGATCGTTATACCACGGGCTTTCTCTTCGGGAGCCTTGTCGATCTCATCGTAACGCATAGCAGCGGCATGACCCTGCTGGGACAGCGCCATGGTGATAGCGGCGGTGAGGGTGGTCTTACCGTGGTCAACGTGACCAATGGTGCCGATGTTGACATGGGGTTTAGTTCTTTCGAACTTCTGCTTTGCCATTGTTAATTCCTCCTAATGGGTTTATGGTGTAATTTTAATTTACTTGCGTATTATACCCTAAACGGATCGATTTTTCAATCCCGCAAAGGGGCTGTATCACCGTTTTTTTCTTGAAATTACGCGAAAAAAGCGGTGTTACTAATATATAATGCCGAGAATTTTGTCCACAAGGTTCTTGGCGACCTCTTCATAGTGGTCGAACTGCATCGTGAAGCTTCCGCGGCCCTGAGTCCTCGAGCGGAGGTCGGTCGCGTAGCCGAACATTTCGCTGAGGGGGCAGAGCGCGTTGATGCACTGCTGGCCGCCGGAGCGGACTTCGACGCCGGAAAGCTGACCGCGGCGGGACGTGATGTTGCCCATGACGTCGCCGAGGTATTCGTCCGGAACGACGATCTCGCACTTCATGAACGGCTCGAGCAGGACGCTGCCGCCCTTCTCGCTTGCGTCGCGCATGGCGAGGCTGCCCGCGATCTTATAGGCAAGCTCCGTGGAGTCGAGTTCGTTGACCTGGCATTCGAGAAGCGCCGCGGAAAAGTCCACGACCTCGTATCCGCCGAGCGCTCCGCTGCGCGAAGCCTCGCGGATGCCCTGCTCCACGGCGGCGACGTATTCCTTCGGAACCGAGGGATCGCTCACGCGGTTCTCGAAGCGGAAGCCGCTGCCCGGTTCGCCGGGAGCGAACTCGACGACGCAGTGCCCGAACATACCCTTGCCGTTCGCGTTCTGGCGGCTGTAGGTGCCGACGGTCGTGACGGTCTTGGTGATGCTCTCGCGGTAAGCCACCTGGGGCTTGCCGACGCGGCACTCGACCTTGAATTCGCGGATCAGGCGGTCAACGATGATGTCAAGGTGCAGTTCTCCCATGCCGGCGATGATGGTCTGGCCCGTTTCCGCATCCGCATAGGTGCGGAAGGTGGGATCCTCCTCGGAAAGCTTCGCAAGAGACTGCGCAAGCTTTTCCTGGCCGGCCTTGGTTTTGGACTCGATAGCGATGCGGATGACGGGCTCCGGGAAATCCATGGATTCCATAAGGAGCTGACGGCCCTCGCTGCAGAGGGTCTCGCCGGTAACGGTCTCACGAAGGCCGACGAAGGCGGCGATATCGCCCGCATAGACCTCTTCGACCTCGGTGCGGCTGTTCGCATGCATAAGAAGCAGCTTTGTAACGCGTTCCCGCTTGGCCTTGTTGCAGTTGAAAACAACGGAGCCGACCTTCAGGGTTCCGGAATAGATCCTGCAGAACGCGAGCTTGCCGACGAAGGGATCGGTAACGATCTTGAAGGCAAGCGCCGCGAACGGCTCGGAATCATCCGCATGGACGGTGACGGTCTTCTTGCCGTCCCTGCTCGGCGCTTCCACCGGGGGAATGTCGAGCGGGCTCGGAAGATAATCGACGATCGCGTCGAGAAGGGGCTGAACGCCCTTGTTGCGGTAGGAAGAACCGCAGCAGACGGGAACGGCGCGGTTATTGACCGTTGCGGAACGGATACACTGCTTCAGAAGCGCTTCCGGCACTTCCTCACCGGAAAGATAGAGCTCCATCAGCTCGTCGCTTTCATCGGAAACGGCTTCGATGAGGATATTGCGGAATTCCTCCGCTTCGTCCTGCATTTCCGCCGGGATGGGCTCGATACGGATATCGGTGCCCTCTTCGTCGTAATAAACCTCCGCGCACATGCGGACGAGGTCTACGATCCCGCGGAAAGTATTCTCCGCGCCGATGGGAAGCTGCAGCGCAACGGGATTTGCCCCGAGGCGCTCGCGCATCATTTTCATGACGTTGTGGAAATCCGCCCCGACGATGTCCATCTTGTTGACATACGCGATGCGGGGAACGGAATACCTTTCCGCCTGACGCCAAACGGTCTCGCTCTGGGATTCAACGCCGCCTTTCGCGCAGAACACCGCGACCGCGCCGTCGAGCACGCGGAGGCTGCGCTCTACCTCAACGGTAAAGTCGACATGGCCCGGCGTGTCGATGATGTTGATGCGATGCTCCCGCCAGTAGGCGGTCGTTGCTGCGGAGGTTATGGTGATGCCGCGCTCGCGCTCCTGATCCATGTAATCCATGGTGGCAGCGCCTTCGTGGACCTCGCCGATGCGGTGGATCTTGCCCGTATAGAACAGGATGCGCTCCGTCGTCGTGGTTTTGCCGGCGTCGATATGCGCCATGATCCCGATATTGCGGGTCTTTTCAAGCGATGTTTGCCTTGGCATGACCGAACCTCCTTTCCCTCGTTTTAACTGTGTTCAGTTTATGCGGCATTCCCGGATAATAACCGGACGCCGCGGAAAAACGAACGTTGGTCTTGATCAGAACCTGAAGTGCGCAAACGCCTTGTTTGCCTCAGCCATCTTATGGACATCCTCTTTCTTCTTGAAAGCGGAGCCCTGCTGGTTGCAGGCATCCATGATCTCGGCTGCAAGCCTCTCCTGCATGGTGCGCTCGCTCCTGCTGCGGGAGTACATAACGAGCCAGCGGAGACCGAGAGTCTGGCGGCGATCTGCGCGGATCTCGATGGGCACCTGATAGGTGGAACCACCGACGCGGCGGGCCTTGACCTCGAGGACGGGCATGACATTATTCATGGCCTCCTGGAAAACTTCCAGAGGTTCACGGCCGGTCTTTTCGCGGATGATATCGAAGGCGCCGTAGCAGGCTTTCTGAGCCGTGCCGCGTTTGCCGTCGAGCATTACCTGGTTGATGAGCTTGGTGACGAGCTTGCCGCCATAGATAGGATCATCAAGAACTTCCCTCTTGGGGACATTACCTCTCCTGGGCATAGGTTACCTCCTTATTTCTTGGGACGCTTCGCGCCATAACGGCTGCGAGCCTGCATACGCTTTGCAACGCCTGCGGTATCGAGAGCACCGCGGATGATGTGGTAGCGTACACCGGGGAGATCCTTGACCCTGCCGCCCCTGATGAGGACGACGGAGTGTTCCTGCAGATTATGGCCGATGCCGGGGATGTAAGCGGTACCCTCGAGACCGTCGGTTAGGCGGATACGGGCGATCTTACGAAGCGCGGAGTTCGGCTTTTTGGGAGTCAGCGTACGGACTGCCGTGCAGACGCCGCGACGCTGGGGACACTGCTTCAGAATCGGGGAATTGGATTTGTACTCAACCTTTTCCCTGCTCTTTCTGACCAGCTGGTTAATAGTGGGCATGAAAGTTTCTCCTTAGAAAAAGATTATGTTTTTTATATAAAGAAAACCCCTTGCAACCCCTTGGAAGGAGTATTTTCCATACAAAAACGCACAGTGAGCTATTTTAAAAGCACACTATGCGTATAATAGCAGGATTATCAAGTATTGTCAAGTATATTTGATGTATTGCGCGAAAAATATTGCTTACAAAGCGGGTATATTTGTTGCTTTGCTTTTGCCGAGCCCGCCTTTCGGCCGGCGGAAAGAAAAAGCCGCGCCGAAAGCGCGGCCGATGTCGCTTCGGGATCACTCCGCGCTTTGTTCTCTTTCTGCTCTTTTGAGCGTGTTCTCGGCAACGAGAGCAACGCCTTCCCTGCCGAAGCCGCGGATCTTTTCAAGGGCCTCCCTCTGGTTTTCGCCGGTCAGAAGACCGCTGTCGAGCTTCTCCTTCGTGAAGCTGAAGGAGATCATGCCGTCCTTCCTGCCGATCGGGAACCAGCCGTTTTTCACAAGCTCCAAAAGGGCCGGTATCCGCTTCGCGCGGGTGTTCATGCTCCGCTCGATGCGGCGGCGCAGCATGCGATTCACGATGCAGGCGACGATCACGCCGATGCATACGGAGATCAGGAAAACGAGGAACGGGATTATCCTTCCGTAGCGGGTCAGCGGGATGCGGACCGCTTCGAGGGAGGTCGCGACAAGACCGAGCGCCGCGATCAGCACGCCGATGCCGAGGGGCAGATAATAAAGAAGGTTGAGTTTATGGCGGCAGTCGTCGCAGACTGGGAGCTGAACGGGAATGACCATCGAAGCGGCGCGCTTGTACCTTCCGTTTTCCTTTTGATCGGCGGGAACGAGCGGATGGATATGCCCCATGTCGAATTGGGCATAGCGCTGCGCTTCTCCGGGCGCTTCATCCTCACCGGGACGGCAAAGGGCGCATTCCTTCGCGTTCATGATATCTTCAAGCCCGTTTTCCGGAAGCGCTTCGACGACGAAGAAGATATCCTCCCCCGCCTTGATCTGCTCCTCGGGCTCGAGCTTCGACATGCAGCATTTTTTGCAGCTTTTCTGGTTCAGCAGCGCGCAGTACGGCGAATCGCAAAACGCGCAGTCGGGATTGTACAAACCTTTTTCCATTGCCGGGATCCTTTCTCTTTTCGGTCAAGACCGCCTTTTGGCACATCTATATTTTACCCTTATTCGCCGTCACCGTCAAGGAAGGAAGCGAGATTTTTGCCCCGATTTTTTATTTTTGTTTTGCAACCCTAAAGCGGCAGAAAGCGGCACAAAAAAACCGGCCCGACTTTTCGGTCGGGTCGGATGAACGCTTTTATTCGGTTCGGGGATTACTTCGCCTCGGTCTCCTCGGAAACGGGCTCGTTCTTCGTTTCGACCTGAACGTTGCGGTAGCGCTTCATGCCGATACCGGCGGGAATGAGCTTACCGATGATGACGTTCTCCTTGAGGCCGACGAGCGGATCGATCTTGCCCTTGATGGCGGCTTCGGTGAGGACGCGTGTGGTCTCCTGGAAGCTTGCCGCGGAGAGGAAGGAATCGGTCGCGAGGGATGCCTTCGTGATACCGAGGAGGGTGCGCTTCGCCGCTGCGGGAACGCCGCCGTTCCTGATGATGTTGTCGTTTGCCTGCTCGAAGCGGAAGATATCCACGAGCTCGCCGGGCAGCATATCGGTGTCGCCGGCCTGCTCGACGCGGACCTTGCGCAGCATCTGGCGGATGATGACCTCGATATGCTTATCGGAGATCTCAACGCCCTGGTTGCGGTAAACGGCCTGAACTTCCTTGAGCATATAGGCCTGAACGCCCTTGACGCCCTTGATCTTCAGGATGTCGTGCGGGTTGACGGAACCTGCGGTCAGAACATCGCCGGCTTCGACACGGTCGCCGTCCTTGATCTTCAGCGTCGCGCCGAACGGGATCAGGTATTTCTCCTGCTCGCCGTCCTCGTTGCGGACGATGGCTTCGGTCTTCTTGCCGTCGCTGGTGAGCTCGACGGTGCCGCCGATCTCGGTGATAACGGCAAGGCCCTTCGGTTTGCGCGCCTCGAAGATTTCCTCGACGCGGGGAAGACCCTGGGTGATGTCCTCCGCGGTCGCAACGCCACCGGTATGGAATGTACGCATCGTCAGCTGCGTACCGGGTTCGCCGATCGCCTGCGCGGCGATGATGCCGACGGCCTCGCCGATGGTGACTTCCTGACCGGTCGCGCAGTTCATGCCGTAGCACTTCGCGCAGACGCCGTGTTCGCTGCGGCAGGTGAAGACCGTCCTGCAGCGGACGCCTTCGATGCCGGCTTCGACGATGCGGTCGCGCGCGTCGTAGTCGATCATCTTGTTCGCGCCGATGATGAGCTCGCCGGTTTCGGGATCGTAAACATCCTCAACGGTGAAGCGGCCGAGGATACGGTCTCCGAGCGGAACGAGGGGCTTGTCGTCCTTGCAGCGGACGCCCTGGATCTTCGCAGCAACGAGCGCGTCGCGGATCGCGGGATCGATGACCTGGTTCTTCGCAACGATGATCTCGCCGGTGGAGCGGTCGGCAATGTTCTCTGCGGAGGTTTTGCCGATGATGCGCTCATCCTCGGGAGAGATGGGCTTGTCGTCCGAGCCGATGGCCTTGATCAGCATGCCGTCGATGGCCATGCCGCGCTCGGCGAAGCAGTCGTCCTCGCGGACGATGACGTTATGGGAAACGTCGACAAGACGCCTGGTGAGGTAACCGGAGTCAGCGGTACGCAGCGCCGTGTCGGCAAGACCTTTACGCGCGCCGTGGGAGCTGATGAAGAACTCCAGAACGGAGAGGCCTTCGCGGAAGTTGGAACGGATCGGGACCTCGATGGTCTGGCCTCGCGGGTCCGCCATAAGGCCGCGCATACCGGCCAGCTGGCTGATCTGGGCTTTCGAACCGCGGGCACCGGAGTTGAGCATCATGGAGACCGGGTTGATCTGGCTGAGACGGTCCATAAGGGACTTCGTAACGGTCTCGACAGTGCCCTTCCAAACGTCGATGACGCTCTTCCTTCTGCCCTCGCGGGAAAGAAGACCCATACGGTACATCTTGTCGATCTCGACGGCCTTTTCATCCGCCTTGGCGAGCAGCTCGTATTTCTCCTCCGGGATCGTGATATCCTGGAAACCGACGGTGACGCCGCCGATGGTGGAATACTTATAGCCCATCGCCTTTATGCTGTCGGAAACTTCGCTGGTGATGGTCGGGCCGTGCTTTCTGTAGCAGCGGTCGATGATGTCGGTGAGGTCCTTCTTGACGACCTGCTTGTTGACTTCAAGCTTGAACATATCGTCGAGGTTCTCGCGCTTGACATAGCCGAGATCCTGCGGGATGCCGTTATTGAAGATGATGCGGCCGATGGAGTTCTGGATAACGCGGCGGTAGGTCTTGCCCTCGTATTCCCTTTCGATGCGGATCTTTGCATAGGCATGGAGGGAGAGCTTGCCGGTCTGATAAGCCATCAGCGCTTCGTTCTCGCTGGAGAATGCCTTGCCCTCGCCGTTGAAGATGCGGAGCAGGCGGGAATCGTTCAGATAATCGCGCAGCGCTTCGGCATCGACGTTCGAATCGTTCTCGATCGCTTTGATGATAAAATCGTCGACGGCGGCGGCGTCCTTTTCGGCATATACGCGGTGGATGAACTCATCGGTCGCGTAGGTGTTGACGAACGCCTTGTCCTTAGTCAGGTTGCGGAGCGTCATGCGGATCTCTTTATCGTAGAGCTCGTCGCTGCGCATCGTAAGGTAGTAGCAGCCCATGACCATGTCCTGCGAAGGATTGATGATCGGCTTGCCGTTCTGGGGCTTGAGGATATTGTTCGCCGCAAGCATCAGGAAGCGGGCTTCGGCCTGCGCCTCAACGGAAAGCGGAACGTGAACAGCCATCTGGTCGCCGTCGAAGTCCGCGTTGTACGCGGTGCAGACGAGGGGATGGAGCTTGATCGCGCGGCCTTCAACGAGAACGGGCTCGAATGCCTGGATGCCGAGGCGGTGGAGCGTCGGAGCGCGGTTCAGAAGGACCGGATGATCCTTGATAACGCCTTCGAGAACGTCCCAAACCTCGGGCTTGACGCGCTCGACCATGCGCTTTGCGGACTTGATGTTGTGGGCAAGACCGAGCTCGGAAAGCTTCTTCATAACGAAGGGCTTGAAGAGCTCGAGCGCCATTTCCTTCGGAAGACCGCACTGATACATCTTGAGCTCCGGACCGACGACGATAACGGAACGGCCGGAATAGTCGACGCGCTTGCCGAGAAGGTTCTGGCGGAAACGGCCCTGCTTACCGCGGAGCATATCGGAAAGGGACTTCAGCGGGCGGTTGCCGGGACCCGTGACGGGACGGCCGCGCCTGCCGTTGTCGATAAGGGCGTCAACGGCTTCCTGGAGCATGCGCTTTTCGTTGCGGACGATGATATCCGGCGCGTTCAGCTCCAGCAGGCGGCGGAGACGGTTGTTGCGGTTGATAACGCGGCGATAGAGGTCGTTGAGGTCGCTCGTTGCGAAACGGCCGCCGTCGAGCTGGACCATCGGGCGGATCTCCGGCGGAATGACCGGCAGAACGTCGAGGATGATCCATTCGGGCTTGTTGCCGCTCTTGATGAAGCTTTCGATAACTTCGAGGCGCTTGATCGCGTTGGCGCGCTTCTGGCCGCCGGAAGTTTCGATCTCCTCGCGGAGCTCCTTCGCGGTCTTGTCAAGGTCGAGCTGCATCAGCAGTTCCTTGATCGCTTCCGCGCCCATGCCGGCCTTGAAGCTCTTTGCGCCGTATTCGCGCTGCGCTTCGCGGTATTCCGCATCGGAAAGCAGCTGCTTATACTCGAGCGGAGTGTTGCCGGGATCGGTAACGACGAAGGAAACGAAGTAAAGGACCCTTTCCAGATTGCGGGGGGACATATCCAGCAGCATCTTCATGCGGCAGGGAATGCCCTTGAAATGCCAGATATGGGAAACGGGGGCGGCGAGCTCGATGTGGCCCATACGCTCGCGGCGAACCTTTGCACGGGTAACTTCAACGCCGCACTTTTCGCAGACAACGCCCTTGTACTTGACCCTCTTGTAGCGGCCGCAGTGGCATTCCCAGTCCTTGGTGGGTCCGAAAATGCGCTCGCAGAACAGGCCGTCCCTTTCGGGCTTGAGGGTCCTGTAGTTGATGGTTTCGGGCTTTTTGACTTCTCCGTGAGACCATTCGCGGATCTTTTCGGGGGATGCGAGCCCTATCTGGATTGCATCGAAATTTGCAAGATCAAACATATCCTATCTCCCTTCCGGCATTATTCGTCGTAGTTGTCTTCGCCGTCCTCGAAGCTGAAGCCTTCGAACTCGTCGCTGGCATCCTCTTCGTAGGTGTCTTCCTCGTCGTCGCCGAAGCCTTCGAACTCGCTGTTGTCGTCGGTCCTGCGCTTGCCGCCCTCCTCATAGCCGGAGTAGAAGCCTTCGAGGCCGGACTCTTCACCATCGTCCTCGGAGATCTCGCCGATGGTGATCTCCTCGTTGTTCTCGCTGAGGACCTTGATATCGAGGCAGAGGGACTGGAGCTCTTTGATGAGAACTTTGAAGCTCTCCGGAACACCGGGCTCCGGAACATCCTCGCCGTTGACGATCGCTTCGTAGGTCTTGACGCGGCCGACGACGTCGTCGCTCTTGACGGTCAGGATCTCCTGGAGGGTATTCGCGGCGCCGTAAGCTTCGAGCGCCCAGACTTCCATCTCGCCGAAGCGCTGGCCGCCGAACTGGGCTTTACCGCCGAGGGGCTGCTGCGTAACGAGGGAGTAGGGGCCGATGCTCCTTGCGTGGATCTTATCGTCGACAAGATGATGGAGCTTGAGGTAGTACATATAGCCGACGGAGATGCGGTTCTCGAAGGGTTCGCCGCTGCGGCCGTCGTAAAGGACCGTCTTGCCGTCTTCCTTGCGGTAGGCATTGCGGAACCTTGCGCCGACTTCTTCATCCTTATCGGCAAGCTTGATGAGCTCGAGCACATCGCCCGCGGTCATCTTCATAAGATCCTGCATCTCGGTGTTGTCCTTGTTGGCCATCGCGAGCAGCATCTTGATATCGTCCTCGCCCGCGCCGTCAAGAACGGGGGTAGCGACCTTCAGGCCGAGCAGCTTCGCGGCTTTGCCAAGATGGAGCTCGAGGACCTGACCGATGTTCATACGGGAAGGAACGCCCATCGGGTTCAGAACGATCTGCAGCGGAGTGCCGTCGGGAAGGAAGGGCATATCCTCTTCGGGGAGGATCCTTGAAATAACGCCCTTGTTTCCGTGGCGGCCCGCCATCTTATCGCCGACGGAGATCTTGCGCTTCTGGGCGATATAGACGCGAACGAGCTCGTGCACGCCGGGAGAGAGTTCATCCTTGTTTTCGCGGGTGAAGACCTTGACGTCGACAACGACGCCGCCCTCGCCGTGGGGAACGCGGAGGGAGGTGTCGCGGACTTCGCGGGCCTTTTCGCCGAAGATGGCGCGCAGCAGGCGCTCTTC
>JAEEYN010000003.1 GCA_016288175.1 Bacillota bacterium
CGCGCCTTCGAGCAGGCTGCCGATGGCCTTGAGGTTGCCGTTGCAGCCGCCGGTGTAGACGATGTTGTGGAGCTTCCCGTCCTCGATATCGAAATCGATGAGCTGGGAGCAGGTGCCGTTGGTGCGGTAGGTGTAATGCATATTCGTTTTCCTTTCGTATGCGGATTTAACCTTTATATTATAACAGATTCTTTCGAATGTAGCAAGAATTTTAAAATCGGGTAAATCAGGCCCAAAAGGAAAAATATATTTTCTTTGCGGGCTTGGGGGGAGTATAATGTATCTGTCGGAGAATGCTTCCGCAAAACTTGTTTTCGGCTGATATGCAAAGGAGGTCTACCTTGATCCATTTTGAAAAACGTGACTGTATCGGTATTCTGACGATCGACCGCGCGAAAGCGCTCAACGCGATCAATTCCGAAATGCTCGATGAGCTTTACGAAGCCGCGCAGAACATCGCGAAGGACGAAGAGCTCCGCTGCCTCGTCATCACCGGCGCGGGGAAGGCCTTCGTTGCCGGCGCGGACATCGCGGAGATGCGCGGCCTAACAAAGCAGGAGGGTTATGAATTCGGTCTTCGCGGCCATCGCGCCTTCTGCGCCATCGAAAACCTTGAGATCCCCGTCATCGCCGCTGTCAACGGCTATGCGCTCGGCGGCGGCTGCGAGCTCGCCCTCTGCGCCGATATCCGCATCGCGAGCGAAAAGGCGAAATTCGGCCAGCCCGAGGTCGGCCTCGGCATCACCCCCGGCTTCGGCGGAACGCAGAGGCTCATCCGAACCGTCAACCGCGCCCACGCGATCGGTATGATCCTGACGGGCAAGGTCATCAACGCGGAAAAAGCGCTCGAGATCGGCCTCGTTACGAAGGTCGTTCCCGCGGAGCAGCTTATGGACGAGACCTTGGCCATCGCCTCCGCCATCGCCGCGAACGCGCCCATCGCCGTCCGCAACGCGAAGAAAGCGATGCGCCTCAGGTATCTGGACAGGCTTCCCGAGGATCTTGAGGAGGAATCCCGCCTCTTCGGCGAATGCTTCGAAACAGAGGATCAGCGCATGGCGATGAACGCCTTCGTTGAGAAGACCGAAAAAGCTCCCTTCAAGGGCAAATAAAAACATGGGCTCCCGCCCGACGAAATAACAAAATCAGAAAGGGTAAAAACATGAAAAACATCTTCGTTATCGGAACCGGCACCATGGGCCTCGACATCGCCCAGGTATTCTCCACCTTCGGCTATAACGTCCATATGTTCGGCCGTACCCCCGAAAGCACCGGCCGCGCAGCTGCGAAGCTCGCGAAGGGCCTCAACAAGCGCGTCGAGCGCGGCAAGATGGAGCGCGAAAAGGCGGACGCCATCATCGCCGGCATCACCTTCACCAACACCTATGACGACGCGAAGGACGCCGACCTCGTCATCGAGGCGATCATCGAGAACGTGGACCTCAAGAAGATCCTCTTCAGGACCCTCGACGGCATCTGCCCCGAAAATACGGTCTTCGCGACCAACACGAGCTCCATCTCCATTACCGAGATCGCTTCGTCGACCAACCGCCCGGATAAATTCATCGGCATGCATTTCTTCAACCCCGCCACCGTTATGAAGCTCGTTGAGCTGATCCGCGGCATGCATACCTCCGACGAGACCTTCAACGCGATCCGCGAGCTGACCGTCGCCATCGGCAAGGATCCCGTCGAGGTTGCCGAAGCTCCCGGCTTCGTCGTCAACCGCCTGCTGATCCCGATGATCAACGAGGCCTGCGAGATCGTCCAGAACGGCATCGCATCCCCCGCGGACGTCGATAAGGCGATGCAGCTCGGCTGCAACCACCCGATGGGACCGCTCGCTCTGGGCGACCTGATCGGTCTGGACGTCTGCCTTGCGATCATGGATACCCTCTATAACGAGACCGGCGACAGCAAGTACCGCGCAAGCTGCCTGCTCCGCAAGATGGTCCGCGCAGGCAAGCTCGGCAGGAAGACCGGCAAGGGCTTCTTTGAATATTGATCCGTATCTATCCCGAATACACCGAAGGCCCGGCCGTAAGACCGGGCTTTTTCTTTTACGATTAGTTTTATCGGCCCCGTTTCGGCCTGTTTTCGGTCCCGAACCAAAGAAAAAACACTTTAAAAAATATATTTTCAAGAATTTTGTCCCCTTCGTGCCTTCTGAATTGTTGTATTAAGTAGAGGGGGAAAAGAGAAGCTGCCCGACCGGAGGTGAAGACCCGGAGCCGCTTCGTTGACAAATGCCGTTTGAACCGTTATAGTATTATTACAGTTAACAGCAGATCCTCTCTCCGCCGGCGGTATTTCGGAGAAATATTTCGATTGCCGGACCGATCGCCGAAAAAGCAACTTCAATACTTGGAGGAACAAACAATGAAAAGAAACTTATTGAAAACTATCGCGTTTACTCTTGCGCTGGTCCTGCTCCTATCCGCAGTATCCTGCGGCGGAAACGGCTCGGAGAACGGGCAGCAAACGGCGGATAAAAGCGCCGCTCCGACAACGCAGGCGACCGCGGAACCGACCGAAGCGCCGACGGCGGAGATCACGCCGGAGCCCACGCCGGAACCGACGCCGGAGCCGACAAGCTATCCCGAGCCGAGCGATGAAGAGTTGATCGAAGCGGCATGGACCTATGCCGAAAATATTTCCTCCATAAATGAGCTCGGCTGCACAAAAGAAGGCGCGGAGGTGACGCGCTACCATGTTGACGTTGATATCCCCGGCTCGCCTCTTTATAATGTCAGAGTAATCTTTCCCATGGGCAACGGCGAAGGCAGCGCTCCCGTTTACCTTGCGATCATGCTGAAGGTCAGAAACCGAACAGAGCTGAGCCTTGACTATTATTGTGGCTTTCTTAAGGATCCCGACTACCGTATCTGGAGCACGGAGGCCGATATCGAGAACTGGAACCGCACTGTCGGTAAAATGCAGATCGTTTTGACGCCGGAGGAGATCGCCGCTTCGGGCTGCACGGCGACGGAGGGCGACGAATACCTTGACGCAGTCGGGCTTTGCTATCAGCAGAAGCTTGTTGAAGCATATCTGAGCTTCCCTGATGATTCGCCGCTGCATTTCATCGAGGTCCGGCCTTTGAGCTGCGTTCGCACCGATTATCTCGAAGGCGATTATAATCTTGAATTCGCGGTCCGCGTAAACGATCCCTTTGCGGTCAATTTAGTATTCGAAGGCAGCCTGAGATGGGCGAATTCGGAAATGATCAGCGAAGGGCTTTCGGGCTGGTTCCTGCTGCACGGCTATACAGGCATTGAGCGTCAGGAGGACGGCAGCTGGATCGGCGGTATCACGCTCGGCCAACGCGGGTGATCCTCCGAAACATCAACTTCAAAATGAAGGAGGAACAAAAAATGAAAAGAAGCCTACTGAAAACGTTCTCGATTACTCTTGCTTTTATCCTGCTGCTTTCCGTCTGCGCCTGTGCTGGAAACGGACAGGAAACCGAAACGCCCGCGCCGGACGGTCAGCAAGTGCAGGCAACCGCGGAACCGATGCCAACGCCCGAGCCGACCGAAGCGCCAACGCCGGAGCTCACGCCCGAGCCGACCGAAGCGCCAACGCCGGAGCCGCCCGAGGATGAATGGTTCATCCAAACAGCATGGTCATACGGTGAAATCTTTTCAGAAATCCATGAGCTGCACTGCCGGACGGAAGAAGCGGAAGTCGTGCGCAGACCTTCGGATCCGAACGATCCTTCATCCCGGTTAAGCGGTGCGATCGTCAGCTTCCCGATCGAAAACAGCGGCAGCAGCGTTCCCGTTTACCTTACGGTTCAGTTAAGATCGAATAACGGGCAGGATTTCGGCCTTGAAAAAATCAACGTTCGGGTGAACGACCCCGATTACGGCGTCTGGCGCACGGAGCGCGAGATCGATCGCTGGGAAGGTGAGCTAAATGCATTGCAGATCGTTTTGACGCCGGAGGATATCGCCGCCTCGGGCTGCACGGCGACGGAGGGCGATGAATACCTTGACGCAGTCGGGCAGTGTTTCCAGCAGAAGCTTACGGAGATATATCTAAGCTTCCCGGAGGATTCGCCGATCCATTTCATCGAGGTCAGGCCTCTCGGGTGTAACCGCACGGAGTATCTTGAGGGCGATTACGAAATGCTGTTCGCGGTGCGTTCGGCAGACCCGTTGGCTGCAGATATCCTGTTTGAAAACGCATGCTCCGTCATTGGCTTTTACGGCAATCCGTACGGTGAGGAATTCAGCGGCTGGCTGCTTTTGCACGGCTTCGGCCGGGTCACCCGTCAGGAGGACGGAAGCTGGATCGGCGGCGTGACGATAGGCGGAAGAGGCTGAGCGCGGGGAACGCTTAGAAGAACAAATGAGAATACAAAAGATCCCGGGGAGGGCTTTCTCCCCGGGATCGCTTTATGCCTTTCGCCTCAGCCGGCCATGACCATGCGCATGATCGCGATCGCGTCGGTCGCGTTGAGCCTGCCGTCGCCGTTGATATCGCCGTTGGCAAGGCCCGCAGGCGTTACGGTGACGAGCCCCATCGCATAACGCATCGCGAGCAGTGCGTCGGTCGAGTTGACCTGACCGTCGCAGTTGACGTCGCCGGGAAGACCGGCAGGCTCCTCGCAGAGCAGCGCGTTCGAAACGATCAATGCCCTCAGGCTGTCTCCGTAAACGCCGCTTTGGCTATAATCGACAAGCTCGGCGCTGCCGTTGATCAGAAGAGTTGCGCCGTTAGAGATCAGATTATCGCCGGTCGCCATGACGCGGACGGTGAGGCTGTACTGAACGCCCGCTTCGAATACGTCGTTAAGCCCCATCTGGGAACCTGTGGAGAGGTTGCGCATCGCACAGCCGTTGAAATCGTAGGCTGCGCCTTCGGGCACTTCGAGGCCGATTAGATAATCGTAAAGGGTCTCGCCCGCGATCGGAGCACGAACGTTGAGAATGTTGATCTCCATCAGCGCATCGAGCGCGAACACCGGTTCGGTCGAGGTCTGCAGCGAGGTGCCGGAGCCCTGAAGGGTGAAATCGACTTGCTGATCGTTGATATAAACGACGGTATCGTTCGTGAAGATATAGCCGTCCTCGCTGCCGAGAGCAAAGCCCATGTGGTAGTAGGGGCCGGCTTCGAAGCGGCCGTCGAAACGCTCCCATTCCATGGTATCCGGATCGGTAACGAACCATGCGCAGTCAAGGAGCTCATAGCCGGCGTCCTCCTGAATATGGATCGAGACCATATGGGACGACGACGGATCGCCGACGATCGCAGGTTTATAGCCGGTGATACGCACTTCGGTGATCGCCGTCTTCGCTTCGAGCGGCCCGATCATGATCTGCGCAAAACCTTCGCTGACCTTATAGGTGCCGTCCGGGTCGAGATACACATCCAAACCGTCGACGTAGAAGGTGCAGTCGTCGGCAATGTACCAGCCGGGATCCGCCTGCACCGAAACGGAAAGTATATAGCTGTGACCTGCTTCGAAGTATTCGTCGCCTTCAAAGGGAGCGGAGCCCGATTCGCCGCCGGTGCGGCTCGCGATAGTGTAGTGCGCGCCTGATACGGGTTCGAGGCAGGTTATGAAATCGGTGACGGGATCGCCGATAACCGGCCATACGAGGCCGCTGAGATCGATCGAGTGGATGAAATGACTGTCATCAACCGCTTCGAGGAAGACGGTGTATACATACATGACGTAACAGGAGGAGGATACGTAGGCGTTGTCGAGATAGTACTGACTGCCATTGACAAGGACGGTGCAGTTCGGGTCGAAGCAGAAGCCGTCGTCCACGAGCAGCGTGACAGCGCACTGGTATTCATCGTAGGCTGTGAAGGTTCCGGTGAAGTTATCATAATCGGTATCGATCCACGTTTCATCGATGATCTCGCAGTCACCGTTGCTGTAGTAGATGCTGATGCCGAGGCAGTCCTCCGCATTTTCGCCGATCATCGGCGGGATCGTGAAGCCGTCGAGGCTGACGAATGTGATCGGGGTGAGGGCCGAAAGCGGGATCGTGCAGAGGTAAGCGGCCTGCGGATCGGAGGCGTTGGAACGCGTGTAATTGACGTACGTGCCGTCCCAATCGAACCAGAATTCGCAGTCCGGCGCGAAGTAGTAGCCTTCATCCGGCTGGAGTGTGAACGCGTACTCGTATTCATACCCGGCTTCATAGGCATAGCCGAAGGGGATGTACTGAGGATCCTCCGGATCGGTAACGTCGGCAGCGGAGATCGCGCCGATGTAGTAGTGCTGGCCGTCGGCAATATAACAGCCGCTGAAGAATTCATCGACGGTATGCCCGATCATCGGCGGGACGAAACCTTTGACGTTGATCGTGTGAATGGTATGGTCTTCATCAACGCACACGAGTTCTTTCGTATAGCACATTGCGGTCGTGCGGTCATCCTCGATCAGGGAGCCGTTCTCCACCATATAGCCCTGTCCGTTGACAAGGAAGTTCAGCTGATTGCTCTCGGTGAACATACGTCCGTTGACCGGATTGAAGTAGGTGTAGACGGCGTAGCTTTCGCCGCTTACGAACACGTAATCGTCTGCAAGGTACGCAATTGTGCCGGAATGCATGATGCCGATGAAAGCGATCGTGTAGTCCGCGCCGCTCGGCACTCCGAGCTGCGCCTTGTATTCGGCGACGGTCTGACCGGGCTGCGGCAGCTTGACGCCTTCAAGATCGATCTCGCCGATCGCGGGCAGTGAGGTGTACGCGACGGAATCGACCTGGATCATCATGCCGACGGTCGAGACCTCGTAGCCTGCCGGCACGCCGGCGACGGTAACCGTGAGCTCATCGGCGAACATATAGCCGTCATCCGCGCTGATCGCAAAGTGGCGGTAATAATCGTTTCCTTCAACAAACGCGCCGTCAAAGTTCAGCACGTCGCCGCCGGGATTTGAAAAGTCGACCCAGCATGTGTAAGAGCAGTGGGCGTTGCCGTCAACATAGCAGGAAAGATGGTCCTCCGCATTTTCTCCTGCCACCGGCGCGACATCGGCATAGATCGCCAGCTCCGTGATAAGCTGCTTTGCGGGGCAGGGACCGATGCCGATCCATGCGGAGTTCGGACCTGCTTTGTAGGTGCCTTCGGTATCCACGTAGGCGTTGGTGCCTTCAAGCCAGAACGTGCAGTCGTCCGCAATATAGTAGCCGTAATCAGTAACGACGTGAACGGCGAGATAGTATTCATGCCCGGCCTCGAAAACGTCGTCATAACCCATCAGACCGGCGCTCAGCTCGCCGCCTTCGATCCTGTCAACGTAGTAATGAGCCGACGAAACCGCCTGGACCGTCGTCAGGTAGTTCTCGGCCGTCTCGCCGACGATGGGGTACGCAAACTCGATAAGGTCGACGCTGTGGATCAGCTTGCTGTCGTCCGCGGGCTCCAGGGGGATGGTGAACGCCTGCGCCGTGCGCAGGTCGCCTTCGACGAAGGACCATCCGACGTAAGTGTCCGTGTTGTTGATGTAGAAAACGCAGTCCGGCGCGAAGCAGTAGCCATCGGCGGCCCTCATTGCACAGCCGCAGTAATAGGATCCGCCCTCCTCGAAATCATCGGTGAAGTATTGGTCGGTGTTGGTGTCGAACCAAGTGCTGTGATAGATCTCGATACGGCTGTCGTAGCTGAACATATTCAGGCATTCCTCGGCATTATCGCCAATCATGATCGGAATGGTAAAGTCCTCGAGGAATACGGTATGGATCGGGGTGAGCGCTTCAAGGGCAGGGGTGGTGATGTATGCAAAGTACGGGTCTTCCGAATTGCTGACTTCATCGTCGACCAATAATCCCTGGCCGTTGATCGCGAGAACGCAGTCGGGCGAGAAAACGTAGCCTTCCTTCGGACGCAGATTGAACGAGAAGATGTACTGATGGCCGGCTTCATAAACGCAGCCGTATTGGAGATAATCGTAGTCCGATTCGAGCACTTCGGCTGCACTGCAGGCAACGATTTCATAGGGCTCGGTATCGTCAACGTAGTAACTGCTGTAGAATTCATCGACGGATCCGCCGGCCATGGGTGGAATGACGCCGTTGACGCTTGCGTAATAGATGATATGGTCCTCGTCAACGGGAGTC
>JAEEYN010000033.1 GCA_016288175.1 Bacillota bacterium
CCCTACGCGCGCTACTCGGACGACATCATCCTCTTCGCCCCGACGCGGGAGGAGGCGGAGGCGCACGCGGCTTTTGTGCGCGCCTTCCTTGCGGAAAAGGGGCTTTCGGTGAACCCGGATAAGGAAAGCTTCGCTTCGCCGGAGGAGGGCTGGACCTTCCTCGGCTTCAGTTATAAGGACGGCACGGCGGATATTGCCGCGGCGACGGTCGAAAAGCTCAAAAAGAAGATGCGGAGGAAAACGCGGACCCTCGCAAGATGGCGCGACCGCAACGGGCTCGAGGGCGAGCGCGCGGCGAAGGCGTTCATCCGGATTTTCAACCGCAAGCTGCTCGACAATTCGCAGGATAACGAGCTCACATGGAGCCTCTGGTTCTTTTCCGTGATAAATACCGTGGAATCGCTTAAAAAGATCGATGCCTACGCGCAGGAATGCATCCGCTTTCTGATCAGCGGAAAGCGAACGAAGGCTCGCTTCAACGTTCGCTATGAGGACATGAAAAAGCTCGGATACAGGAGCCTGGTGCACGAGTATTTTGCTTACGGAGAAAAATGAGCGGTGATACTGATCCGTACGCGGACCGGCTGTGACGGCTCCGGCCGTTTAATTGAACCGTATTACAGGCAAAACAAAAACCCCGCTGCTCGGGAGCCGCGGGGTCTTGCTTTAAGAATAAAGATTTATAATGCCGAAATTATTCTTCCTTGCCTGCGAGGAAGGCACATGCACCGGCGCCGAGGTGGAAGATCATAACAAGCCAGCCGGTGAAGCCGATGTGGACGCCGGCTTTACCGCCCATAGCTTTGACTAAATCCATTGCCTTGCCGACATCGCCGCCCTTACCAACGAAGAATGCGATAAGGAAGAGTAAGAACGAAAGCGCTGCAGCGCCCATCGCGACCTTAAAGAACAGAGCTTCTTTGTCTGCCATTATACCGAAAGTCGGGAGAAGCAGGCAAGCGATGCCAATGAGGTCGATGATAATAATGAGGACCATAGCCCAGGTGACTTTCATATCGCCCATGGAACCGCCTTCGCTTTCGCTTCGCCCTCCGTAGGACATCGTTGCATTGAACACCTTGGTGAACGACATGATCATGCCGAGCAGAAGCAGACCGGCTGCGATGTAGATTAAGAGCTTTTTCTTTTCCATGATTTTCTTCCTTTCTAAGAAAAAAGATTATCCATTACAGGATATACACACATGATACATTAAATGAGCGGAATTGTCAACAGAAAATACAGAAAATTTAGCGTTCCGGAAGGGATCGCCGGTTCGGAAGACAGCGCGGGAGCGCCGCGGAGATTTTGCCCGAAACACAGACGGCTGCCTTCAGCTCCTGTGAAAAACCGACCCCGGGGAGGGATCGGTTTGAAACTCCGTATTGATGCAGAATGAGCCGGTTTACGGTTCCGGAAGCTTATTCGGTTCCGGGAGCTCCGGACCTTCGATCGTGATCGACTTTATCACGACGGGCGTAAGGGGCTTGTTGCTGCGGTCGGTTTCGACTGCGGCGATGCGGTCAACAACGTCCATGCCCTCGAGCACCATGCCGAATGCGGCATAGCCGCCGTCAAGGCTCGGGTAATCGACGTGCATGATGAAGAACTGGCTGCCCGCGCTGTCTAAGGGCTTCGAGCGCCTTGCCATCGAAATGACGCCGCGGGTGTGCTTCAGCGGATTGTCGAAGCCGTTCTGCGCGAATTCGCCCTTGATGCAGTAACCCGGTCCGCCGGTGCCGTTGCCGTTCGGGTCGCCGCCCTGGATCATAAAGCCGCTGATGACGCGGTGGAAGGTGAGGCCGTCATAGAAGCCCTGCCTTGCGAGATAGCAGAAGTTGCGGACGGTTTCCGGCGCGATGTCGGGATAGAGCTCCAGCCTGATGACGCCGCCGTCCTCCATGGTGATGGTTGCAAAGATCTTTTCCATATTTTCTCCTTCCGGTGTGGTTTCGGGTTCGGTCTTGTTGCCGTCCTGCGTGGTTTCGGGCGCCGCGGTGGGCTGCGCTTCGCCGGCGGGTTTGCAGCCGCCAAGGGTCAGAAAGGCGCAAAGCAGCAGGATCGCGATAAGCTTTTTCATAAGAGTACCTCCGATATTTCGGTGAAACAAGTTTAACATAAACGGGCGTGAAAATCAATCTTCGGGCCGAAAACCCTCCGGCAGGATGAGCTCGCGGCAGTTATTGAAGCGGGCGAAACGGTCCGCTGCGGCGCGGATGGCGGCTCTCAGACGGACGCCGGCGCGCACACCGTCCTCGAGCCAAATGTTTTTGACTGTCAGCACACCCGTTTTGCGGTCGGGTATCGCTTCGATCCTGCCGATGAAGCTTTCGCCGTAAACGACGGGGAGCACGTAATAGCCGTATTTGCGCTTCTCCGCGGGAGTGTAGATCTCCCAGGTATACGAAAAATCGAAGATGCGCGCGATGAGTGGCTTATCCCAGAGGAGAGGATCAAGCGGCGCTAAAAACTCGCAGCGCGGACGGAATTTCGCGGCGGCGCGGCCTTTTCCGCGAGGGGAAGATCCTCCGAACGAAGATAGAGCGGGCTGCCGACGCCTTCAACATGCGCCTCTGTGATGCGGCCATCGGCGAGGAGCTGCGCGAACGCTTCGCGGCGCTCCTCCGTTCCGAAGCTCGCAAAGCCGGAAAGACCGAGGAAGGCCGGGGAATTGCGGTTCCATAGAAGCCCGATGGCGCCGACGCGCTTCATGATGCGCCATTTGAGGTGCTCCGTTTCGTCCGGCAGCGGGTCCGGCGCGTTCAGGTATTCCGTCGGGATGCAGCGCTCCGCAAGGTCGTAGCTTTTGCGCGTGCCGGTCTTGTGGTGGATCGCGAGCTCGCCGGAGGTAAAAAGCTGCTCGAGCACCGAGCGCGCGGCGTTCGCTTCGCCGTGCCAGTTCCCGCTCCAGTGGATCGCGGAATGCCACTGCGTTTTGCCTTCGATTGGCAGGGATGAGGAATCGACTGGACCGTGCTTTCCGATATAGCCGAGCGCTTCTTCCCGGAGTGCGGCCATATCCGGGAACTGCTCCGCGTGGGCTTTGCAGTGCTCGCGGTAGCGGGAGAAATAAGGCCAGCTCTCAACAGGGAGGATCGCGAGCTCCTTATCGAGGTAATCGAAGAGCCGACGGTCCTTATAAAGCAGGTCATAGAGCGTCTTTTTCGTGAACCTGCCGACGCGGGACTGAAGAGTCAGCTCCGCGTTCCGCCCGCAGACGTCCACCGGGTCGAACTGGATGCAGCCGCATCGGCGGATGTAATCGAGAGCGCCTTCTTTGCCGACAAAACGCCGCTCGCCGAGAAGCCCCTGATGAAGGAGCAGAAAACGGCGCGCGGCGGCTTTTGAAAGGGTTATTGCCATAGGTTTTCAGGTTTTTTGGAGGGAATTGCTTTCGAGGAGCGCTTCGGTATCGAATTCGCCGTACTCCACGCGCCAAAGCGTCAGCCCGTGCGCAGGCGCGGTGTCGCCCGCGTTCTCGCGGTGTGGGTCCGAAAGCGCTTTTTCGATCACGGAAACGTCGTCGTAGCCCATGCCGATGCGCAGCATCGTTCCGACCATGATGCGGACCATGTTATAAAGGAAGCCGCTGCCCGCAACGTCGAAGAAGAGCAGATCGCCTTCGCGACTCCATTCGGCGCGGTAGACCGTCCGGACCGTTGTCGCGGATTTCGTGCCGACCGCTTTGAACGCGGCGAAATCATGCTCGCCGAGGAAGAGCGCCGCCGCTTCGTTCAGCTTTTGAAGATCGAGCGGATAGTGGATATGCAGCGCACGGTCGAAGCTCATCGCGCTGTCGTGGAGGGTATTCAAAACCGTATAGCGGTAATGCTTTTTCCGAACCGAGAAGCGGGAATGGAAATCCGGCGAAGGCGCGTCGAAGCTCGCCTTGACGCGGATATCCTTCGGCAGATAGGTATTGAGGGCAAACGCAAATTTATCCGCGGGGATGCGGCTCTCCGTATCGAAATGCGCGACCTGCGCGCGGGCATGGACGCCGCTGTCCGTGCGGCCGGAGGCGTGGAGGGAGATATCCTCGCCTGTCAGCTTTTTGAGCGCGGCGCGGAGCACCTCCTGGACGGAAACGCCGTTCGGCTGAACCTGCCAGCCGACGTAGTTCGTTCCGCGGTATTCGATTACAAGGACTATGCGTTTCAAGCTTTTCTCCGTAGTCTTTTCGCGGCTCAGTCAGCCGCTTTCACGATATAGCTTTTGAGCATCGCGAGCGTTTCGGCGTCGACCTGCCTCTCCGTCTTGCCCTGCGCGAAGAGGGGACCGCCTCCGCCCTTGCCGTTGACGGCGGCGTTGACGGCGGAGCAGAGTTCCTTCATCGAAAGCTTTCCGCCCGCGGAACAGGCCATGCGGTAATCCGTTCCGGCGGCGGAAGGCGCGAAGAGCAGGGCGATCCAGGGCGCACCGCCGTTCGCGGCGAGGGAATCGCAGACAAGGCGGATATCGTTCGCGTTCATGCCTTCGAGGATCCCGGCGATGACGGCGGTCTTGCCGCTGCGCTCCGCCGAAGCCTTTCCGAGAAGCTCCGCGGCGGTTTTTCCGGCAAGGAGAGCCGATTTCTGCTTTAGCTCCGCCTTGAGCGAAGCAAGCTCGTCCATCTGTTTGCGGACGACCTTCGGCAGCTCCTCGCGGGAGGTCGAATACTGCCTCGCAAGGGCGGTGAGGGAGTTATGCTCGGCGACAGCGGCTTCCGCAGCGCGCCTTCCGCAGGCGAACCAGAGGCGGGTGCCGCCCTTGTAGTGCTGCGCGTCGGTGATGCGGATCGCACCGACCATACCGGTCCTTTCGAGATGCGTGCCGCAGCATGTGCAGGAATCGATCTTGCCGTTGTCGATATAGACGATGCGAACCTCGCCCTGCGCCTTTTCCGCGCGCTTGCGGAGCTCGCGGCACATCGCGTCCGCTTCGTCGGTGACCTCTGTATGGACCGGCCTGTCGGCGCGTACGGCTTCGTTCGCGGCAAGCTCGAGCTTCTCGAGCTGTTCCGGCTCGAGCGGGATATCGAGGTCGATCGTGCAGTAGGTTTCCGCCATGTGGAAGCCGACATTTTTCGCGGAAAAGAGCCTGCTCGCGAGACCGGAGAGCATGTGCTCGCCCGTGTGCTGCTCACAGTGGTCGAGACGGCGGGGAAGGTCGAGCGTTATGCGAACCTTTTCGCCGGGAACGAAGGGCTTGTCACAGTAATGGATGACCTCGCCGCCGACGGTGCGGCAGTCGAGTATCGCTGCGGTTTTGCCGTTCGCTTCGATGCTTCCCCCGTCCGGAAGCTGGCCGCCGCCCTCCGGGAAGATCATCGTGCGGTCGAGAGCGACAAGGAAGCGGCCGTCCTTTTCCTCGCAGGAAACGACGGCTGCCGTGCATTCGGTCACGGTCGGGAGCTGATAATAAAGGATCTCTGCCATAGCTTTTCACCTTTTCGGATTCTTTTTCGAGTCTATTCTAACTCAGCATGAGCCGTTTCGTCAACAAAAACGGGGAAAACGGATAAAAACATTGACAGCGAAAACGGCGGGAGTTTATAATCTCGGGTAGGAACGAACGGAAGGAGGAAAGGAAATGAGTAAAAAACGGCTGATACTCGCGCTGTTTTGGACCTTTTTCCGCATCGGCATTTTCACCTTCGGCGGCGGCTACGCGATGATCGCGATCATTGAAAACATCTGCGTGGAAAAGAAAAAATGGATCACGCACGACGATATGATGAACATCACCGTCATCGCGGAATCGACACCCGGCCCGATAGCCGTCAACTGCGCGACCTTCGTCGGATATAAGCAGGCGGCGTTTTGGGGTGCGGTCGCGGCGACCTTCGGTGTCGTGCTGCCTTCGTTTATTATAATATTCCTTATTTCGCTTTTCCTCGATAACCTGCTTGAGATCCGCGCCGTCGCAAGCGCGTTCAAGGGCATCAAACTCGCCGTGGGGCTGCTGATCGTTTCCGCGGCGGTCAATATGATGATCAAGATGAAGAAAAAGCCGCTTCCGCTCGCGATACTCGGCCTTTCGTTCGCGGCGATGCTGGCTGTCAACATCTTTTCGCTGAACTTTTCGTCCATCAGTCTGATGCTTATCGCGGCGGCGGTGAGCCTCGCTGTCTTCGGCGTCACCCGTATGCGGGGGAAGGAGGGCCGAAATGATCCTTCTTGAGCTGTTCATCGGGTTTCTGAAGGTCGGTCTCTTCGCCTTCGGCGGGGCATATGCGGCGATACCGGTGATCCGGGAGATCGTGCTCGGCTACGGCTGGCTGACTGATGAAGCGCTGACGCGCATGATCGCAGTAAGCGAAAGCACGCCCGGCCCGATCATGGTAAACCTTGCGACCTATGTCGGGGCAAGCCGCGCGGGGATCCTCGGCGGCGCGGTCGCGACATTCGCCGTGGTGCTTCCCGCGTTCCTGATCATCGTGCTGATCCTTGCGGTCTTCAAAAACCTTGCGGAGAAGCCTGTGGTCAAGGCGCTGCTCGGCGGACTTAAGCCCTGCGTGACGGGCATCATCCTCGCCGTCGGCATTTACATGGTGCTTTGCGATATTTTCCCGGCGGAGGGCGGCAAGGGTTTCGACTTTGCCCTGCCGGAGCTTTCGGCGATCCTGATCACGGCGGCGCTCGGCGCGCTCATGATCGGGTATCGGCTGATTCGGAAGAAGCGGCTTTCGCCGATCCTGCTGATCGTTATCGCCGCGGGGCTCGGCATGGCCGTCTACGGCGTCTGAATGCGGTTTTTGCCCGAAAACCGGGCAAACCAACCCCGCTGGGAGAGCTCAACCGTCCGATTCAACCGGGGGTGGAGAGCAAAAAGGGTCAACTCAACCAATGGGGTAGAGAGATTTTCGGAAAAACAACCACCGGTATGTGGTGCTTTGAGCACCGATCTGATATGATACGGTCATCGAAAGAAGGAGGAAACCTTTCATGGAACAAACCAATCAAACGCTCGGCAAGCGCATTGCCGCACTCAGAAAAGAAAAGGGCATGACGCAGGAACAGCTCGCCGAAAAGGTCGGCGTATCCGCGCAGGCGGTATCCAAATGGGAAAACGATGCAAGCTGCCCGGATATCACCCTGCTGCCCCTGCTCGGCGATATTCTCGGCGTATCGGTGGACGAACTCCTCGGCGTCAAGCCGATCGAGCCGCACGTCATCATTATTGATAAGGATGAAAGCGCACCTGCGAGGAGCTCCGGCAGCAAGAAATTCCATTGGGAATGGGATGCCGGCAAGTGGCCCACGATCGCTGTCTGCATCGGCCTGATCCTTGTATGCCTGGTATTCCTGCTCCGCAGCTTCACGCCGCTCTTCCCGGATTACGAATCAAAAGAGATCACTCTCGGAGCATGGAGCTACATCTGGCCCCTGCTGGTATTCACCTTCGGTCTCATCAGCGTTCGCAGCGGAGTTCTCTTCGGTTCCGCGCTGATGGCTGTCGGCGGTTATGAATTCGTCCGCCGCATGCTGATACCGCGCGGCACAAGCCTCCCCGGCGTGCCGTGGTACGTTATAGTGCTTGTAATTGCGATCGCGCTGCTTGTCCGCACGATTGTCCGCGAGATCCGTCCGCACGGCGGCAGGAACGCAACGGTTCGCTTTGACCGCTCACCCGTAATGAACGTTTTACAGGAGAACGATTTCCTCGAAGCGGAGCTCGGGTTCGGCAGCGGAACCATCGTTTACGACAGTGAACGCTTTACCGGCGGCACCGTCGAAATGAACTTCGGCGAATACGTTATCGACCTCACGAACGTCAAGACCTTCACCCAGAACTGCGTGCTAAAGGTCGACCAAAGCTTCGGCAGACTGACGGTGATCGTACCCAAATCCGTGCGCATCGTCAAATCAGCCGATATGAAATTTGCTTCCAACTCGGCTTCGGGCGAGCCGGATCCCAATGCGGCGCAGACGCTGATCATGGAGAGCGACGTCAACTTCGGCGCTCTGCAGATCGAGTATCGCTGAACCGAATAAATGCAAAAGGCCGGGATGCATCGTTATCCCGGCTTTTTCGTTATTTTGTAAGCAGATCAGGTTCTTTTCGCCTATGCGACAGCAGCAGATCGAGGCGGAGGTCCGTTTCTCCGCGCATAGCGGCGGCAAGAAGAGTTCCTTCATCGAGCATGCCGATGGTCCTAAGCGCCGCATCCGTTACGAAGACCAGGGCATAGCCGCCGGAGGAAAGCGCGGAAAGCGCGTCCGAAACGGTGCGAGACGCATCGATCGCGAGGGGAAAAACGCGGACTGCGCCGCCGGAAGAGAGCCTCGCGGCGGTCGAAAGCCGCGCACGGACGGCTGAAGCGGAGACGGTGCGAAGCTCCGAAAGGGCGGCGAGGACGATGAAGGCGCCGGTCACGGCGAAGGATACCGGCCCCGGAGAAAGCCCCGATACCGCGGCGGCAGCGACGCCCGCGGCGGCGATCAGCGCACCGACGGCTGCACCGCAGAGGCAAAGCAGTACGGAGCTCTGCCGTGCGCTTTTCCCTTGAAACCCGAAAAAGGAAAGGGCGAGCCGACCTCCGTCGAGCGGAAGGACGGGAAGAAGATTGACGACGCCGAGCGAAAGGTTGAAAAACGAGAATTCGGAAAGGACGCGCCGGTTGAACGCGGAAAAGCCGGGGGAAACGCCGGGGATCGAGGCCGCGATGCGGAGC
>JAEEYN010000214.1 GCA_016288175.1 Bacillota bacterium
AGCGCGATCTGGACCGAGTTGTCGCCGTCGAAGGGGGGATTGCCGACGAGCATTTCATAGAGCATGATGCCGACGGAATACAGGTCGCTTTCAACGCCGACGGCGCCGCCGCTGGCCTGCTCGGGCGAGATATAATGGACGGAACCGACGACGTTGTTGCCGTCGAAGGTCCTTGTTATCGAAGCGGTGTCCTTCGCGATGCCGAAGTCGGTCAGTTTGATCGTTCTGTCGCGGGAAATGAGCACGTTCTGCGGCTTGACGTCCCTGTGGACATAGCCGCCCTTGTGCGCGGCGTCGAGCGCGTTCAGCACGCGGCAGGTGATATGCACCGCGGCTTTCGGGCTCAGTTTTCCTTTGGATTTCAGGTATTCCTTGAGTGTCAGGCCTTCGACATACTCCATCACGATGTAGCTTCTGCCTTCGTATTCGCCGTATGCGTAAGCGCGAACGATGTTCGGACATTCGAGCGTCAGCATCGCGCGTGTCTCTCTTTCGAAGCGGCGCATATACTGTGCGTCCTCGCAGAATTCCTTTTTGATCATCTTGACGGCGACCTGTCTGTCCTCCTCGCGGTCATGGGCTCTGTAGACCTCCGCCATGCCGCCGGTGCCGATCAGCTCAAGGATCTCGTATCTGTTTTCAAGCACGGTACCGATCACAGCAGCTCACCTCCCTCGTTCTGGACAAGGGCAACGGTGATGTTGTCCGTCGAGCCGTTCGCAAGCGCCGTTTCGGTCAGCCTGTCGCAGGCTTCGAGAATGTCCGCGCTGGTTTTCAGGATCTCCTCCGCCTCCTGCCTTGAAACGCTGCCGTGGAGGCCGTCGCTGCAGAGCATGATGATATCACCGCGCTTCCATTTCGAAACGCCGGTATCCGCCTTCACGAACTGCGCCGTGCCAACGGCTCTTGTGAGGATGTTCCGCTGAGGATGGGTCTCCGCCTCCTGCCGCGTGATCACGCCGGAATGGACAAGCTCCTCAACGAAGGAATGATCGCGGGTGAGCTGGCGGATGTGCTCGCCGTCGAAAAGATAGAGGCGGCTGTCGCCGACGTTCGCATAGGTGAATTTCGTCGATTCGACATACGCCATAACGACGGTCGTGCCCATGCCGGAGCAGTCGGCGTCGGTGGATGCGACGTCGAAAATGCGGTGGTTCGCATAGGAGACAGCGTGCTGAAGAAGGATCTGCAGCCGCTGCTCGTTATTCGATTGAATGTATTCATGGATCGATTCGATCGCGATCAGGCTCGCGACATTTCCGGCGCGGTGGCCGCCCATGCCGTCCGCAACGACGACAACGGGCTTCTCCCCCGCTTCGGGCGTATAGAAATAGTCCTGGTTGGACTGCCGCCGCCCTATTTCGGTTCTGTATGCATAGATCATTGCTCACTTGCCTCCCATCCGGCAGGTATTATCGGTTCAAGCGATCGGATTCGCTTCGGGTGTTTCGGTTTTTTCGGCATGCTTGTTGCGGAGCTGACCGCAGGCGCCATCGATATCCGTTCCGAGCTCGCGGCGGACCGTCGCGGAGATATGCCGTTTATTCAGCCAGCCCTCGAAAGCGTGGGCATAAGCTCTCGTTACGCCGTTGAGGTTCCTTTCCTTAACGGAATTGAGCGGGATCAGATTGACGTGGCAGTTGATGCCGCGGAGCCTTTCCGCAAGCTCCGCCGCGCATTCCTCGGAGGAATTCACGCCGTCGACGAGGGCGTATTCGAAGATCACCCTTCGCCCCGTAACGTCCGCGTAATGCTTCGCGGCGGGGATCAGCTCCTCCATGCGGAAGCTGTGATTTACGGGCATCAGCCTGTCGCGGATCTCGTTATTCGGCGCGTGGAGCGAGATGCAGAGCGTGACATGCGGCGCATCGTCGATCAGGGTATAGATCTTCGGCACAAGGCCGCAGGTCGAAAGGGAGATATTGCGTGGACTGATGCCGAGGCCGTCCGCCGCCGTCGCCCGTTTTAAGAAGCGGACGGTGTTTTCGTAATTATCGAGGGGTTCGCCGCAGCCCATCATAACGATGTTGGTGACGACCCGTTTTTTCTCGTCATCCTTGGAAAAACTGCGCTCCACCGCCGTAACTTCGGAAAGCATTTCGCCGGCGGTGAGGTTCCTCACGCGGCCGTTCAGAGTCGAGGCGCAGAAAGCACAGCCCATGCGGCAGCCCGCCTGGGTGGAGATGCAGAGGGTGTTGCCGTAGCTGTAGCGCATAAGCACGCCCTCGACGATATTGCCGTCCGCAAGCTCATAGAGCATCTTGACGGTGTCGTCCTTCTTCGAACGGCGCGTTTCGATGATCTTCGCGCCGCCGAAGGGCAGCTCCGCGAGCTTTGTGCGCAGGGCCTTCGGGATGTTCAGCATCTCATCCGGCGCGGCGCCGCGGCTCAGCCATTCCATGATCTGCTTCGCGCGGAAACGCGGCTCGCCCATTTCGGCAAGCAGGCTCTCGAGTTCTTCTTTTGTTATTGATGCAAGGTCGATCATTCGCCTTTCAGTTCCTTTTTAATAAATCTTGCGATAAAGAAGCCGTCGACGCCGTCCCTGTTCGGGAAAAGCTGCAGAAACGGGTTTTCCTCCCCCTCCGTCTTTTCCCTTTCCGGGATAAGAAAGTCCAGCGGTTCCGCTGAAAAATCGGGGTGTTCTTCGAGAAAACGGTTCCCATTATCCTCATTTTCGCGTTTCGAAACGGTGCAGGTGGAGTACACGAGCGCGCCGCCCTGTTTAACGAATTTCGCGGCGTTATCGAGAAGCTTGCGCTGCAGCGCGGCGAGCGATTTGATATCCTCTTCGGTCCTATTCAGCAGCGCGTCGGGCTTCGAGCCGCCGCCGAGGCCGGAGCAGGGGGCGTCAACAAGCACTACGTCGAAATTTCCTTCGTCCGCGGTGAAAAGCTCCGCCATTTGAGCCGGATCCGCCGCGTCCGCCGTGATCGCGCGAACGTTAGTGACGCCGAGACGCCGGGCCGTGGCTTTCAAAAGTTCCGTGCGGTGCGGATGCACCTCGAGCGCCGTGATGCTCCCCGTGCCGCGCATCAGGCTCGAAAGGAAGCAGGTCTTCCCTCCCGGCGCGGCGCAGGTATCCAGCACGCGCATCCCGTCCTTCACGCGGCAGGCGCGGCAAACGAGCATCGCGCTTTCGCTCTGGACTGTCATTTTTCCGGTTCTGAACAGTTCGAGGTTCGCGATGTCCGCGCCTTCTTCGAGAATCAGCGCCTCGGTTTCGAGCTCGCTGCGCTTCGATGCGATCCCGAGCGCGGTAAGCGCCGCTTCGAGCTCCTCCGCCGTATACGGATACTGTGCGCGGACGGTCAGCTTATGGAGCCTTGCCGAGAGCATGCTTTCGGTGAACTCCGGCCCGTATTCTTTTAAATATTCCTCCGCCATGAAGCGCGGAACGGAAAACTTTACCGAAAGCCTTTCTGCGGGATCCTCCGGCAGGGGCGGCAGCTTTCCCGCGACGTTATCGCGGGCGATTTGACGCAGAACGCCGTTCACGAAGCCGGTCAGCTGACCTTTGCCGATCGCTCTTGTGAGCTCCACGGCCTCCGAACAAACGGCGTGGTCGGGCCTGTCCATGAAAAGAAGCTCGGTGACGGAAAGGCGGAGGATGTTGCGGATGCTGCTGTGCACTCGTCCTTTTTTATAATGATCAATTAAGAAATCCGCATATGAAACATGCTCTGTCGCTGAATAAACGAGCGCCGTAACGCGGCCCGCGGTGCGGCTGTCTGCGCCGGCGAGGCCCTTTTTCAGTGCAAGGTTGGCGTAAGCGCCGCCCCTCGTGACCTCCGTGAAAATTTCATACGCTTTGCGGATCATACTTCCTGTTTTTGTTCAAAACGGCAGCCGAGGAGTTTTTTCCCGTTCATCGCCGCCTTAGCTTCCAGGCGTTTGCCGCCGGGGAACTGCAGCTCCGCGATCCCGATAAAGCCGTCGCCCGTGCGGACGATGAGGCCCTGCTTGGGGCTTGCGATCACGCACTCGCCCGGCGCAGCGGAGGCGAACTTTTCAAGCAGCTGTTCCTGCTGCGGGATCAGCTGCGTTCTGTGGATCCTGATATTCGCTTCGCCGAGGCGCGCAAAGGCCGTCGGCGCGGGGTTGAGGCCGCGGACGAGGTCGTGGATGCGCTTCGACGGGAGGGAGAAATCGATCTCCGCGTCCTGCTTTTTGATGGGGCGGCAGCGCGTCGCGAGCGCGTCATCCTGCGGAACGGGTTCAAGCGTGCCCGTTTCGATCCGCGCGATCGTCTCCTTCAAAAGCTCCGCGCCGAGCTCTGCAAGGCGGGAATACAGCTCGCCGTAGGTCTCGTTTTCGCCGATCGGCGTTTTCGCGGCCAAAAGGATGTCGCCGGTGTCCATGCCGAGGCTTGTGAGCATCGTCGTTACGCCTGTCTCCTCCTCGCCCTCGATGATCGCGGTCTGGATCGGCGAAGCGCCGCGGTATTTCGGCAGCAGACTGCCGTGGACGTTGACGGTCCCGTACTTCGGAACGGCGAGATTTTCGGCGGAAAGGAGCTGACCGAACGCCGCCGTGACGACGAGATCCGGCATGAACGCAGCAAGCGCTTCAACGCCTTCGGGAAGACGGATCTTTTCAAATTGATAGACGGGGATCCCCGCTTCGAGCGCGGCGAGTTTGACCGCCGGCATCGCAAGCGCATGGCCGCGGTCCTTCGGGCGGTCCGGCTGCGTGAAAACGGCGAGCTCATGCCCCTCCGCGATCAGCATTCTGAGCGACGGCACGGCGAATTCCGGCGTGCCGAGAAAAGCGATCCTCATTCCTCTTCCTCTTCTTCGAAACCGGCTTCGGGGTCAAAGCCCTCCGGCGGTTCGGTCACTTTTTCAAGATACACATGGCCGTCCAGGTGGTCGTTCTCGTGCAGGACGCACCTTGCGTGGAGGCCTTCGCAGGTATACTGCATCAGCTTGCCGTCGCGGTTGAAGGCGCGGAAAACGACCCTGTTCGGGCGAACGACATAGCCGCTCCTCTCCGGGAAGGAGAGGCAGCCCTCCATGCCGCCCTGCTCGCCGGAGGTCTCGACGATCTCCGGATTGATCGCCTCGATCAGACCGTCGCCGCAGTCCATCACGAACACGCGGCGCAGGATTCCGATCTGCGGTCCGGCAAGGCCGACGCCATCCGCGGCGTACATGGTCTCCGCCATGTCGTCGAGCAGTTTAAAAAGCTTTTCATCGAATTTTTCGACGGGCCGCGCGACCTTGTAAAGGCAGGGCGCGTCGTCTTTAAAGATATTCCTGATTGCCATTCGCTTCTCCAAATCAAGGTTATTCGGGCTTACGGCTTCAATAAAAGCACACGCTTGCCCATTTTACCAATCTTAATTATAACATGAACCGTTAAACATGAAAAGAGCAATTTTTATTTTCCGCCGAAAGCAGAAATGATCCGGACAAACCGAAAGAGACCGCCGTTTGCCGCGGCGGTCTCCAGGTTCTTCTTTGATTCAGCAGGCGTCCTCGCGGCGGCGGACGATCCTTCCGTCCTCCGCGTCAATGAAATCCGGCCGCAGCCTCCCGGCGAGCGAAGCGTCGGTGAAAAGATAGCGCCGCATGCCGTCCGCAACGGCGAATTCCGCGTTTTCGGCAACATGCACGGGCAGGCCGAGCTCCGAGGAAAGAAGGTTTTCGATCCCCGCGAAGCGCGCGCCGCCGCCGATCAGAGTCACGCCTGTGTCGAAAAGATCCGCAGCGGTATCCGGACGGAGAGCTTTGACCGAGTCCGCGGCAAACCGAATGATCGGCTTCAGCCCCGCCTCCGCCGCCGAGCGGAGCCATTCCCCGTCCGCGCGGACGGAAACAGGCAGCCCCGTATCGACGCTGCGTCCGTCAACGACGAAGAGCGGGCTCGTCATGCGCTGCTTGATGATCTCCGCCATGCGGCTCCCGATGAATGCGCGGTGCTCCGTTCGGAAATGTGTCTGCAGCGCCCTGTCGACAGCGGTGCTGCCGAAGCTTTCCGCGCTTTCGAAAACAAGCCCGCCGTTCGCGATCACGGCGCAGCGGATTGTTTCGGCGCCGATATCGACGAGCATATTCGCTTTTTCGCCGAAAACGTCGACGCCTGCCCCGAGCGCGCCCATCAGTGCGGCGTTCAGCACGCGGAGGCTGTGGAACCCCGCCCGCTGCACCGCGCGGAAATATGCGTTGAAGCGCAGCGCGGGTATCAGCCGCGGCAGAGCAAGATAAAGGTCGATCGAGCCCGCAGCGCGCCTCCCGCTCACCGCCTTTGCGGTCTCCGAAAGGAACAGCGCGAGCAGTTCGACATTCGCCGCCGCGCCTTCCCGAACGGGGCAGACCCTTCCGCCCGCCCGCGGCGCGTCCCGTCCGAAGGAGCGGATGGCTTTCCCTCCTTCCGGCGAAACGGCTGTCGCGGCCGAAACGCACTCCCCGCGCAAGGCGAAGCGGGTATTCGCGGAGCCGATATCGGCTCCCAAAACGGTCCTGAACATAGAAAAAACCTCCGGCAAAGTCCTCATTAAAGAGTATTGCCGGAGGTCCGGTATTTTTACGCCTTTCGGGAAGGTTTTTTGCTCGGTTTTTCGTAAAAGCTGTCGCTTACCGGAAATCCCGCGGGAGGATGCCGGCGTTTTTCAGAAGGCGGTATGCCGAGGGCAGAGGCAGACCGATGACGGTGAAGTAATTGCCCTTCACCTCTTTGACAAACATTCCGAACGGTCCCTGGATGCCGTACGCGCCGGCTTTGTCCATCGGTTCGCCGGATGCGACATAGCTTTCGATCTCCTCCTCCGTCAGTTCCTCGAAGGTGACCTCCGTTTTTCCGAGTTCGGTCTCGCAGCCCGCTGCCGTCACGACGGCGATGCCCGTATAGACGGTATGCGTCTTCCCCGAGAGCGCGGAAAGGATCCGCACGGCGTCCTGCGCGTCCTTCGGCTTTCCTATTATACTGCCCTCGCTGAAAACAACGGTGTCCGAGCCGAGAACGGCGATACTCTCCCCGTCTTCGTCAACGCCGCCGAGCCGGTCGAAAACCTCCCGCGCCTTTCTTTCCGCAAGCGCTTCCACATACAGACCGGGATCGGCTTCGTCGATCGCTTCGTCCGCCCTGCTGACCACGATCCCGTAGTCATAGCCGCACATCGTCAGCAGCTCCCTTCTTCTTTGGGAACCGCTCGCAAGGATCAGCTTCATACTGCCTCCTTCCGCCGCTTTTGGGCGGCGAAATTTCTTCCATTTTCTCCCACCGGAAGCTCGCTTCGCCGCATCCAGCGGCTTTTTGGCGCATTATGCACCTCTTCCGGCATGGATAAGCATACCAGTCCGGGCCGCGGGAATCAAGTTTTTAAAAAATTTTTTAAAAAAGTGGGATTAAGTGTTGCTAAGTGGAATTGATTATGCTATAATGTGGGTAATATTCCACCAAAGTGGTAATATATTCCGATTTGGAAAGGTGGTGTTGGCATGCTCCTGGGTAAATCCTTCAATACTCTCGATTCGAAGGGTCGTCTTTTCATACCCGTAAAATGGCGTGTCGACCTCACCGATCACGTTGTTTTGCTCTACGGTTTCGGGAACACACCCGATGAAAAATACCTTCAGCTCATGAGCTACGACAAGTTCCTCGAGCTGACCCGCGCGGTGGACTGTCTGCACCCCACCGACCTCACCTTCATCAAGGCAAAGCGTTTCATTTTCCCCAATGCAGAGGAGCTGAATCCCGATAAGCAGGGCCGCATCCTGATCCCCCAGGAGCTTGCGAAATACGCGAGTCTCAATCTTTCGAGCGACCTCATCCTTCTCGGTCTCAGCGACCATGTTGAGATCTGGAATCCCGAGCTTTACGAAAAGATCCGTTCCGAATACGATTTCGGTCAGTTTGCAGAGGACATGCAGTCCCTTGCGGACAGGAGCACTCCCGACGCGCCCGGCGCGAGGTGATCCGAATGGAAAGCTGCTATCATGTGCCGATCATGCTCGACGAAGTGCTCGGTCTTCTCCGGCCTGAGCGCGGCGGCATCTTTGTTGACGGCACCCTCGGCGGCGGCGGTCACAGCGAAGGCATCCTCCGCCGTCTCGGCGAAAGTGGGCTCGGCGGAAGGCTCTTCGGCATCGACCGCGACAGCGAAGCGATCGCCGAAGCAGGCGCAAGGCTCGCCTCCTACCCCGCTTTCACGCCGGTCCACGGCAATTTCTTCGAAATGAAGCGGCTGCTCGCTCCCTTCGGTGTCGAAGGCGCGGACGGCATCCTCCTCGACCTCGGCGTCAGCTCCCATCAGCTCGACGACGGCAGCCGGGGGTTTTCATACAATGCGGACGCGAAGCTCGACATGCGCATGGACCGCGATGAAGCCCTCAGCGCATACGAAGTCATCAATGGCTACAGCACGAAAAGGCTGACGGAGATCATCCGCGATTACGGCGAGGAGCGTTTCGCCTCCCGAATCGCGAACGCGATCGACAAGGCGCGGCAGGCAGCGCCAATCGAGACCACGACCGAGCTTTCGGAGATCATAAAATCGGCGATCCCCGCCCCCGCAAGGCGCGAGGGTCCCCACCCCGCGAAACGCACGTTCCAGGCGATCCGCATCGAGGTCAACGGCGAGCTTGCCGGCCTCGAAAAAGCCGTAACCGACGCCTGCCGGTTTTTGAACCCCGGCGGCATCATCGCGGTCATCACCTTCCACTCGCTCGAAGACCGCACCGTCAAGAACGTTTTCAAAAAACTGCAGCATCCCTGCACATGCCCGCCGAGCGCACCGGTCTGCGTCTGCGGCAGGAAGCAGGAGATCGAGATCATCACCGCAAAACCGCTTACCGCCTCGGGCGGCGAGCTTACGGCCAACCCGCGCGCAAGAAGCGCCAAACTCCGCGCGGCAAGGCGGCTCTGATTCAGTAAGAGCTCATATTTATCCAGGGGGAAGAATACTATGGCAAGGGACATCAGGACGAACGCAATCACCTCGGAACCGGAGCGCGTCTATGCTCCTTCGAGCGGTTCGCTCGCATACAGGTCGGATTATGCCTACCGCACCGCGCAGCTCTCGACTGCGCCGAAGCGCAGGCCGGAACCCGCTGTCGAACCCCGTCCGCAGACTCCGGCAAGGCCCCGCCGCCATATCTCCCTCATCGGCATTGCACGGCAGAACAGATTCCTACCGAAGCTGTTCGCCGTCTGCTGCATCGCGGCCGTTGCCGCCTTCGCAGCGCTCACCGTCGTCCGTTTCGCGGATATCGCCCACGTTCAGGCGGAGATCAACAACCTCAACAGCCGCATCGAGGCCACGGAGCGCTCCATCAATGACCTCGACTTCAGCAGCCAGCCGAATATCAACGCCGTCGAGTTCGCAAAGACCGTCGGTCTTGTTCCCGCGCAGCACTGACGCTGCCCGTCCTTCCGGCGTTTCTTTGCTGCGACGCCGTGAAGGCTCCGATCCGCCGCTCCCGGATCCCCCTTTATTCCGAATGAAAGGAAGCCCGTACCTTTCACGGGCCCGGAAGGTTCTGCAGCAATGAGCATAAAGCTTGTCCCGGGAGGGAAGCAAAAGAACAGAAAGAAAAGCAAACCGGCAAATGCTTCCGAACAGCCTGTATCGTTCAAGAAGCGGATGCCGTGCTTGCTTATTATTTTTGCGGTACTTTTTACGGTTCTGATCGGCCGTGTCTTCTGGCTCACGGTCGTCAACGGGCAGAATCTCAAGAAGCTCGCGGTCTCGCAGTGGACGCGTTCCACTGCCCAGTCCGCGCAGAGAGGCATGATCGTCGACTGCAACGGCGTCGAGCTCGCCGTCAACACCCAGGCTTATAAAGTCGTGATCTGGCCCTCCGCCGTCAAGCCCGGCGAAAGGGAGCGCATCGCGAGCGAGCTGAGCAGTCTTCTCGGCGTCAGCCGCGAAAAGATCCTCGAAAAGCTCAGCAATCCGAACGTCCGCGAATACACCGTCAAGCGCCAGCTCGACGAGGATACGGTCAACAAGGTCCGTTCCCTCCAGCTCGGCAAGGGCGTCGGCATCGCGCAGGACATCAAACGCTATTATCCCTACGGTACCCTGCTTTCGCAGGTCATCGGCTTCACGAACATCGACAGCGCCGGCCAGAGCGGGCTCGAGCTCGTTCTCGACAAATATCTCACCGGCCGCGACGGCAAGGTGATCGCCGAAACGGACAGCAGGGGCAACCCCATCGCGGGAAGCAGTTATCAATACATCGAGGCCGCCGACGGCGACACCGCCCGTCTGACGGTCGACGTCAATTTCCAGAGTTATCTTGAAAACGCGCTCGAGGAAGCGATCCTCGTCAACAACGCGAAGGACGCGCAGGGCATTATCCTCGACGTCCGCACCGGCGCGATAAAAGCGATCTCCACAAAGCCCGATTTCGATCCGAACGACCCGCCGAGGAACGACCTTTCCGCCCTCGCCGCGCTTTCGAAAAACCGCGTCGTGACCGACGCTTACGAGCCCGGCTCCACCTTCAAGATCCTGACCCTCGCCGCCGCGATCGATTCCGGCTGCGCAAATACGGATTCGGGTTTTTACTGCAACGGCGGCTATATCGTGAACGGAGAGCGCATCAAATGCTGGAAGCACGCCGGCCACGGCTCCCAGAGCCTCACCGAGGCGACGGAGAATTCCTGCAACGTCTGCTTCATGCAGCTCGCGCTCTCGATGGGCACGGAGCAGTTCTATGATTATCTCTACGCTTTCGGCCTCGGCCAAAGCACCGGAAGCGGTCTTGTGGGCGAATCGGACGGCATCGTCACCCACCAGAAATACATCACGGCGAACGACCTTGCCCGCATTGGCTTCGGCCAGAGCATCGCCGTCACGCCGATCCAGCTCGCTTCCGCTGTTGCCGCAGCGGTGAACGGCGGCGAGCTGCATACGCCGTACATCATCGAGGAGATCACCGCCGCGGACGGCACCGTGATCTTCAAGGCCGACACAACGCCCGTGCGCCGCGTCATCAGCGAGGAATCCTCGAAGGAAGTCTGCAGGATCCTCCAAAGCGTCGTCGATAACGGCACCGGCCGCAACGCGAAGATCGAGGGCTACGCCATCGGCGGAAAGACCGGCACCGCGCAGAAATACGACAGCTACGGCCGCGTTGCCGAGGGAAGCTACATCTGCTCCTTCATCGGCTTCGCTCCCGCCGACGATCCCCGCTACCTTGTGCTGATCCTCGTCGACGAGCCGCATGTCGGTTCCATCTTCGGCAGCACCGTCGCCGCGCCCTATGTGCGCCGCGTGCTCTCGCAGATACTGCCCTACGCGAATATCCCGAAAACCGGCTATAACGCCGAGGGTGTCGAGGTCCCGAACGTTACGGGCATGAGCATGGAGGAGGCCGTCGCCGCTCTCGAAGCGGTCGGGCTTATCGGCGTTTACGAATGCGATTCACCCGTCACCTTCCAGGTCCCGGCCGCCGGCGAGAGGATGCCCTACGGTTCGTCCGTGCTGCTCTATACGGGCAATGAGGGCATCAATCCCGAACCCGACGAACCCTATTATGTCGAAATGCCCAACCTCATGGGCATGACCCCGCTCCAGGCCTATACCGCCCTTCGCAACGCAGGGCTCGTGCTTGAACCCAACCCCGCCGATCCCTACGGCGTCGTTATCAGCCAGAGCATCCCGGCGGGCGATCCCGTCGAATACGGCTCTTCGGTAACGGTTTACTTCGATTGGCCGACCCCGACCCCCGCGCCGCAGCCGACGCAGCAGCCCGAGAACACGCCCGTTCCGGCCGTAACTCCCGAACCGGCGGAAACGCCCGAACCCACTCCGTCCCCGACGGATGAACCCAACGAATGATCCGCGCCGGCTTCGGCGCTTTGCCCAATACCCCGAATATTTCGGAGAAAAGGACCCCCTTCGCGGGGATGAGGTGATCGAATATGCTGATCAGTGAACTTACAAAAAACATAGAATGCCGCATCATCGGCAATAACATCGACATTCCGAGGATCGAATACGATTCGCGGCGCGTTCAGCCCGGCGACCTGTTCTGCTGCATCAACGGGACCTTTAAGGACGGCCACGATTTCGCGCCCGGCGCCGTCGACGCCGGAGCCGCCGCGCTGCTCGTCGAGAGGGAGCTCCCCCTCCCCGTTCCGCAGATCGTTGTCAAAAACTCCCGTAAAGCAATGGCGGAGCTCGCGATTGAGTTCTACGGCCATCCCCTCAACGGGATCCCCGTTATCGGCATCACCGGCACCAACGGCAAGACCACCACGACTTACATGGTCAAATCCATCGCCGAAAAGGCGGGCTACAAGGTCGGTCTCATCGGCACGATCCGCAACCTCATCGGCGATAAGATCATCCCGACCGAGCGCACGACGCCCGAAAGCGTCGAGCTGCAGCGCGTATTCCGCATGATGCGCGACGAAGGCGTCAACCTCATCGTTATGGAGGTCAGCTCCCACGCCCTCGACCAGGACCGCGTCCACGGCATCGAATATGTCATCGGCGGCTTCACGAATCTCACGCAGGATCACCTCGATTACCACAAAACTTTCGATAACTACCTTGCGGCGAAGAAGATCATGTTCGAGCGCAGCAAATTCGCCGTCGTCAACGCGGACGACGCCCACAGCGATATGCTCCTCGACGGGCTGAACCTCCCCGCGATGCGCTACGGCGTGCGTGCGAACCGCGCCGATATCCGCGCCGCGAATATCGAGATCTGCCCCGAGAACATCGAATTCGACATGATCTGCACGATGGGCATTAAGCACATCACCGTCGCGATCCCCGGCCTTTTCAACGTTTTCAACGCTCTGCTCGCTGCGGGCATCTGCCTCAGGCTCGGCATCAGCCTCAGCAACATCGCAGCGGGTCTTGCCGGCGTCGTGAGCGTTTCCGGCCGTATGGAGACCCTCCCGACGGATGGCTTCGATTTCTCCGTCATCCTCGATTTCGCGCATACCCCCGACGGTCTTGAAAACCTTCTGACCTCGGTTCGCGGCTTCGCGAAGCGCCGCATAATAACTGTTTTCGGCTGCGGCGGCGACAGGGACAATCTCAAGCGCCCCATCATGGGCGAGACCGCGGCCCGTCACTCCGATTTCTGCATCGTGACTTCCGATAACCCGAGGACTGAAGACCCGATGCGCATCATCGGCATGGTGCTCGAAGGCGTTCACCGCACGAGCTGCCCCCATGTCGTGATCGAGAACCGCCGCGAGGCGATCCGCTACGCGCTCGGCATCGCCGAGAAGGACGATATCGTCGTTCTCGCGGGCAAGGGTCATGAATACTACCAGGAGATCAACGGCGTGAAGCATCCCTTCGACGAGAAGCTGATCGTCGCGGAAATACTCGAAGAAATGCGCGAGGGCGGCAAAAACTGAGCCGTTCCGGCGCTTTAACAAGCAGAGGATAAGTTTATGCAGAACATGATTTTGGCTTTTCTGGTCGCGGCGGCTGTGGCGATCGTCATCTCGCCGTGGTTCATCAAGATGCTGCGCCGTCTTAAATACGGTCAGGTCGAACGGGCCGAAGGCCCCCACGCCCACTCCGCGAAGGAGGGCACGCCGACGATGGGCGGCATCATGTTCATCATCGGCATCATCGCCGCAGTGCTGATCTTCAGCGATTACGGCATCGCGCTTCAGTATTCGATCCCGGCGCTCGCGATCATGGTCGCGTTCGGCCTCGTCGGTTTCCTCGACGATTTCATCAAGGTCAAGATGAAGCGCAACCTCGGCCTCAAGGCGTATCAGAAGATCATCGCGCAGTTCCTGATGGCATTTGCCGCGGCGTTCTTCGCCTATAAGAGCGAATTCATAGGCTCGAAGATCTACGATCCCCTTTTCGGCGGGATCGAGCTCGGCTGGTGGTACATCCCCTTCATGATGTTCACGATCATCGCGATCGTCAACAGCGCGAACCTGACCGACGGCCTCGACGGCCTGCTTTCCGGCGTAACGCTGATCTACGCCCTCGCGATGGGCATCCTCTTCCTCTATTTCGCCAAAGCGTTCGATTCCGGGATGTTCGGTGAGCCGCTCTTCATCGCGGAGAGCAAGGGAATGCTGAACATGGGCGTTTTCGCCTTCGCCGTTGCCGGCGGCTGCGTCGGGTTCCTCCGGAGCAACAGCTACCCCGCGAAGGTCTTCATGGGCGACACCGGTTCGATGGCCCTCGGCGGTGCGATGAGTGCGATGGTCATCTACAGCCGTTCCCCCTTCATCTACCTGCTGATGGGCTGCTGCATCGTCGCCTCTGCCGTCAGCGTCGTGCTTCAGGTCGGTTCCTTCAAGCTCCGCCACGGCAAGCGCATCTTCAGGATGGCGCCGCTGCACCATCACTTCGAAAAACTCGGGTTCCCGGAAACGAAGATCGTCGCCGGGTACATGATCGTAACATCCATCTGCTGCCTTGCGGCGCTCGCGCTGTTCTTCTGAGGCAAAGGATGATCCCTCCCCGGCGGACCGGGGACCGGGGCAAAAGCCCCGCCTGATTCATAAAAAGCCGCCCGAAGGGAAGCGGCAGGCCGTGGTTTTGTTGGCGCTTGGCACGGCTCCGGGCTCTTCGGCAACGCTAAGATTTTTGAGAGATAAGCATCGGCACATCTCTCAAGAGTCTTGGTCCTTCGGGCGGTTTTTATAAGATTCTAAGCTTTTATTCGCAGAAATTGAGGTGAAACTCATGTGCAAACCTCCGAAACCGAACGGAAAGACAGCCCTCATCGTCGGCATGGCGAAGAGCGGTATTTCGTCCGCAAAGCTCCTTTATAAAAAGGGCTACAATGTTATCATCAACGATCTCAAGAGCGAGATACCGGGCCTTGAAGAAGAGCTTTCCGGCATCAAATACACGAACCGCCTCGGCGTCGCGCCGGAAGCGCTGCTCGAGGAGGCGGACCTGATGGTCCTCTCCCCCGTCATCCCGATCTTCAAGCCCTTCGCCAAGCAGGCGATCCGCATGGGCGTTGAGGTCATCGGCGAGATCGAGCTCGGCTACCGCTACTGCAACAGAAAGACCGATTTCGTCTGCATCGGCGGCACGAACGGCAAGACCACAACGACGGCGCTCACGGGCGAGATCTTTAAAGCGCATCACGCCCGCCTAGGCGAAGGCCGCGCGTTCGTTCTCGGCAATATCGGCGTTCCGATCACCGAGCACGCGCTCGAGACCCGCGCCGGCGATACCGTCGTTGCGGAGATCGCCTCTCTCCAGCTCGAAAGCATCGTCAATTTCCGCTGCAACGCCGCCGGTCTTCTCAATATTTCCGAAGACCATGTCAACCGCTTCGGCAGCATGGAAAACTATATCGCCGCGAAGATGCGGATGTTCGAGAACCAGACGGAGGAGGATTTCGCCGTTCTGAACGCGGACGATCCGATCGTTTCCGCCGTCCAAACGAAGGCGAGAAAGCTTTTCTTCTCCCGCCTGCATGAAGTCAGCGAAGGCGCTTTCGTCCGCGAAGGGAAGATCTTCTTCCGCATGGACGGCGCCGAAACGGAGCTCATTCCCGCGAATGAGGTCGGCATCCTCGGCGCGCACAACCTCGAAAACGCGCTCTGCGCCGTTGCTCTTTCGATGTGCAGGGGCGTTCCGGCGGATATCGTAAGCGACGTCCTCCGCTCCTTCCGCGGCGTTGAGCACCGTATCGAATTCACACGCGAATTCAAGGGCGTGACCTTCTATAACGATTCCAAGGGCACCAACCCGGAATCCACGATCAAAGCCGTCGAAGCGATGACGAAGCCCACAGTGCTGATCCTCGGCGCGGGCAATTACGACAAGCAGAGCGACTACCGTCCCGTTTTCCGCGCGTTCAACGGGCGCATCAAGGCCGTTGTCGTCAACGGTTCCAACACGGACGCGATCCTCGAAGCGGCGGAGGAGGAAGGTTATGAGAACATCCACGTCTGCCCCGACGATTTCCGCGAGCTCATCTATACCGCGTTCTCGTTTGCCGAAAGCGGCGACGCCGTTCTGCTCTCCCCCGCCTGCGCGAGCTGGGGCATGTTCGATAATTACGAGCAGCGCGGGGATATTTTCAAGCAGATCGTCCGCGAGATGCAGTAACAGCGCCAGCTCTCTTCCGAAGACGGACCCGAACGGGGAATAAAATGGAAAGCAACGTAACTCCGATCAAATTCAGAAGCGAAAGCGAAAAGAAGCGCCGCAGGTACGAGCTGCCCGGCGGTCTTCTCAGCATGGATTTCCCCCTGTTCTTCACTGTCATCGCGATCTCCCTTTTCGGCCTCGTCATGCTCTTTTCCGCAAGCTATTACAAGGGCATGAGCGATTACGGCGACGGCCTGCACTATGTCAAGAGCCAGGCTGTGTACCTCGCCGCCGGGATCATAGCGATGTTCGCGATCTCCCTTGTCCCCTATAAGGTCTACCGATCGAAATTCGTCGTCATCGGCGGTTATCTTCTGATGCTCATCCTGCTATTTGCCGCGAAATTCATGGGCAGAACGGTCCTCGGCGCGCAGCGCTGGATCCAGATCGGGCCGATCAGCTTCCAGCCTTCGGAGATCGTCAAATTTATAATGATCATCTGTATCGCCGCCTATATGAGCCATTTCGCGAAATACATGAAGCGGTTCACATGGGGCGTACTTTTCGTTATCCTGCTCATCATCCCGCCCTGCATCCTCATCTTCCTCCAGCCGAATATGTCGATGCTGATCATCATCGTCATCGTGACTTTCATCATGATGTTCCTCGGCGGTTCGAGCCTCAAGCAGCTGCTCGGCATCGGCGCCGTCGGCGTCGCCGGCATCGTCGGCCTGATCTTCACTGCGGGCTACCGCTCCAGCCGCGTCACCGCGTGGCTCGACCCCTGGGCGGATCCCCTCGGCGATTCCTTCCAGACCGTGCAGTCGCTCTACGCCTTCGGCAACGGCGGTTTCTTCGGTCAGGGCCTTGACGCAAGCAGGCAGAAGCTGCTCTTCCTGCCCGAAATGGAGAACGACTACATCCTCGCGATCATCGCGGAGGAGCTCGGTTTCTTCGGCGTCGCGCTGCTGCTGCTCGCCTACGCATTCGTCATCTACCGCGGGATCCGCATCGCGCTTTCCGTGAAGGATAAATTCGCCGCCCTCGTTGCGGGCGGCATCTCCGCCACGCTCGCCGTGCAGGTCCTCGTCAATGTCGCGGTCGTCACCAACACCATCCCCGCGACCGGCCAGACGCTGCCGTTCATCAGCGCCGGCGGTTCCTCCCTTCTCGTCTTCCTCGGCGCTGTCGGCATCCTGCTGAACATTTCGCGCTATGCCGACAGGCGGAGGGCTCCGCTCTTCCCGAAGAGGAAGACCGCGGAGGCGGAGAGCGAAGCTGAACGCGGATAAAAAGCCCGCGGATCGGAGTCAACAATGGATACCAAACACGACGGCAAAACCAAATCTCGCGGAGCGAAGCCCGCGGCAAAGGGCGGATCCCCCGCCGAAACGAAGCCCTCCGAAAAGCCGGAAGTGAGCTTCGATTTCAGTTTCGATAAAGGGGAAACTGCCGTCGGCGCGAAGGAAAACCCCGCCGCAAAGCCCGAAGAGAGGGAGCTCGAATTCTTCCCCGCCGAAGGCCCTGCTCTGCTCAGGGGCGGCCGGAACAGCGACAAAAAAGCCGAAGAAGAAAAGGAAAAAGACTCAAAGCCTTCAAAGAAGGGATCCGGCCGCAGAAAGAAAAAAGCCCCCGAAAAGCCGGAAGCGGATAATCAAAAGAAAAGATCCGGCAAAGCCGAAAAGAAGCGCGGCAAAGCCGATAAAAAGCACGGCGAAAAGAAGCACGGCAGTGAAAAGGACGAGCTCGACACCTCCTCCGTCGCCGTCGCCCGCGGCATAAGCCACGAAGCGCGCCGCAGGAAGCAGAACCTCCACGACCTTCTGAAGATCGGGGCCATCGCCCTCGTCATCGGCCTGCTCGTCGGCGCGGGTATCCTCGGCTACCGCCTCACGACCGTCAAAAAGATCACCGTCACCGGCTCCGAAAAATACTCCGAGGAGCAGCTTCTGAGCATGAGCCGCATCCATGCCGGCGACAGTTATTTTTCCTACAGCGAGAAGGAGCTTACGGACGCGATGAACGCGATCAGCGATATCCGCACCGTCTCCGTTACAAAAAAACTTCCGAACAAGATCAGCATCGTCGTCGCAGATATCCTTCCCCGCGCCGCGATCGAATCCTCGAGCGGACATTACTCGATTATCAGCGCGGACGGCTATGTTCTGAGCGTCGGCGAGACCGATGCGAATGGCCTGACTGTGATCCGCGGCATGAGCGGCGAAGGCATCTCGCTCAACACATTCATCAACAAGCAGAGCCCGACGATCCGCACGATGGCCGCGATCAAGCTCCTTGCGGCGATCGACGAAAGCCCGATCCGGGACAGCGTCCTTGAGATCGACCTTTCGAGTTCCGTCTATGTCACCCTCGAACTCGAAGGCAATTATTCGATCGTTCTCGGCTCCGTCACGACGGCGCACGAGTGCATCGAAACCGCCGCGAAAGCCTATGCGAAGTTCCTTCCCGTCTATCCGAACGGCGGCGAGATCCAGGTCTTCTTCGGCAAAACAACGGTCGATTTTACACCGGCCGGCTGAACCTTCGGCAAAACGCAGACATCACGGACCGCCCCCGCGGCGATCCGTGTCTTTTTTTTAAAATTCTTTCGTTTTTCGTCGCATTTGGTACTTGCACGCAATAATATTGGTATGCTATAATAACTTCGCATATGTGTGGGGTCGCGGTCGTTGGCGCGCTTCGCTGTTTTGCCATGCTCATGCGGCTTTGCTTTCTTTGTAAACCGAAGCATATGCGTTCCTTTGAATTTCGCAATTGGAGTGCCTGTTCGGATGAAGCACAGCACTGTGATCGATATCGGCTCAAGCAAGGTTTGCTGCATGACCGCCGCGACTGCCGCCGACGGCGCGCTTGTTGTCCGCGGCGTTGAAACAAGGCCCTATTCCGGCTATCGGCTCGGCGGTCTTCCAACCGCCGCCTCGCTCGCTGAAGCGCTCGATTCCGCGCTTTCCGCGCTCTATGCTTCGACCGGTCTCCGCCCGAGGACCGTCTGCGTCGGCGTTCCCGCGCCCTTCATCAAAACAGTCGTCAATTCCTCGGAGATCGAGATCGAATCCCGTTCCGGGAAGGTTTCGGACGCGGACATCGATTATCTTCTCGACTGTGCGGAGGATTTTCCCGTGCCGGAAGGCTTTGCGCCGATGCACAGCACTCCTTTCGACTATAAGCTCGACGGCTTTGCCTGCGAAGGCTCCCCCGTCGGCCGGAGTGCGAAAAAGCTTTCCGCAAGCTTCTGCGCCGCTCTCGCGGACGAGCGTTTCACTTCCGAAGTGAGCTCCGCGCTCGCGCCGCTCGGCATTTCCGTCGGTTCGTTCATTTCCGGCGGGATGGCAAGCGCCGCATACACGATACCCTTCGATTCCCGCCTTTCCGGCGCGATCCTGATCGACTGCGGCGGCACCCATACCGACGTTTCCGCGATCCGCGGCAACGCCCTTTACAGGACGGAATCCATCGGCATCGGCGGCAGCCATTTCACGAGCGACGTCGCGCTCGGCCTGCGCCTTCCCTTCTCCGTTGCGGAGGAGCTGAAGCGGCGCTATGTTTTCGGCCTCGACTACGGCGAAAGCGCTCAGCTTGTTCGAATCCCGCAGGAAGGCGTTTTCGAGATCGCGCATTCGACCGTCCAGATGATCATCGAAGCAAGGGCGGACGAGCTTGCGTCCCATCTTTGCGCCGCGCTCGATTCGCTCGAGAGCGAGCTGCCGAAGGGCGCTCCAGTCTTCATGGTTGGAGGCATCGCCGCAATGCGGGGCGCGATCGACTATCTTTCCTCTGCGACAGGGCGGAAGATCATTCTCAGCATGCCCGCGAACGGGCGCTTCAACACCGTCAACCACGCGCCGGTGCTTGCCCTCGCCCAGTTCATGCTCTACGGCGAAGGCGCGAACGCCGCTTTCGCGAAGCAGACCGGGGTCGTCAGCCGCGGCGGACGAATCCTCGATAATATTAAAGATTTTTTCATCGCAGGCAATAAGCGCTGAACTGCGAAACCACCATACGAATGCTGAAGGAGGTTCATTTATATTATGGCATTTGATGTTGAACTTGATAACGAGCGCGGCAACGTTGCCCAGCTCAAGGTCGTCGGCGTCGGCGGCGCAGGCGGAAACGCCGTCAACCGCATGGTCGAATTCGGTCTCGGCGGAGTTGAATTCATCTCCGTCAATACGGACAAGCAGGCTCTGTTCACCTCTAAGGCAGACGTAACGGTCCAGATCGGCGAAAAGGCCACCAAGGGTCTCGGCGCGGGCAGCAATCCCGAAGTCGGCCGCAGTGCAGCCGAAGAGAGCGTTAAGGATATCGAAGAAGTTCTCCGCGGCGCGGATCTCGTCTTCGTGACCGCAGGTATGGGCGGCGGCACCGGCACCGGCGCTGCGCCGATCATCGCGAAGATCGCGAAGGAACTCGGCATCCTCACCGTCGGCGTTGTGACCAAGCCCTTCAATTTCGAAGGCCGTCCCCGAATGCGCAACGCGATCGCGGGCATCAAGGAGCTCCGCGACGTTGTCGACACTCTGATCGTCATCCCGAACCAGAGGCTTCTCTCCGTTGTCGGCAAGGCTCCGATGGATGAAGCGCTCCGCACCGCGGACGATGTTCTCCGCCAGGGCGTGCAGGGCATTTCCGATATCATCACCCACCCCACCATGATCAACAGCGACTTCGCGGACGTCCGCACCATCATTGCCGAAAAGGGCATGGCGCACATGGGCATCGGCACCGCGCAGGGCGACAATCGCTGCCTCGAAGCGGCGAAGCAGGCCGTCGCAAGCCCGCTTCTTGAAACCACCATCGACGGCGCCAGGGGCGTTCTGATCAACATCATCGGCGACAGCTCCCTCAGCATGGCCGAGATCGACGAAGCGGTCAGCCTCGTTTCCGACGCAGCGGATCCCGACGCGCGCATCATCTTCTCCATGGGTATGGATGACAGCATGAGCGACACCGTCCGCGTGACCGTCATCGCGACCGGTTTCGACTGGCCCGAAGAGCTCAGCGACAACCCGCCCGCAAGGAACTATGCCGCCGGCCGTCCCGCTGTCGGAACCGGCGTTATCCGCGATAACCGTCCCGATCCGCGCGCCGAAGTTAGGCCCGAACCCCGCGGTGAGGGCCGTCCCGCTCCGCGCAGCGACATCCGCGGCGAAGCCCGCGAGAACCGCGATGATTTCCGCGCTTCCGGCAACAGCGTCCGTCAGGAGAATCCCGCCCGCAGCAGGGGCATCCGCAGCGATTACAATCCCGGCGGATACACCGACCGTGAGTCCGTCCGCCCCGCAAGGCCGGAATACAGTTCCCCCATCGGCGATGATACCGAGACCGCACCCGCTCCGCGCCGCACCGTCGAGCAGTCCTCGAACTACGAGACCCGCGAACGCAATTCCCTCGAGGTCCCCGCGTTCCTGCGCAGGAATAAGAACAAATAATCGTTTCGACCGACGAAACAGAAAGGCGCGTCCGAAAAGGCGCGCCTTGTTTTAATTCGGTTAAATATATTATCTAAGTATCAACCGTTCACATCCGAAATTCGTTATATGGTCAGAAGAGGAGCTGCGAGGGGTTCCGATTCATGTATTTCCTTCCTGTTTTACTGAAGACAAGAGACCGCCGATAACCGCGCGGTCTTTTGTCTTTAGTTCAAAAAAAGAGCTATGTCCTTTCCCTCTGCGGCGGACGGATATCCGCAGCTCGCCGAAGGCGAATTCAGCTCAAAACGATCTGCTCACGAGTCTGAATTACCGCATCCGCGGCAGCTTGATAACCGCTGCAGGATATCCGCGGAAAAATTTTTATTCCGGCACAACTGACTGCATCCCTCATCCGTTATATGGTTAGAAGAGGAGCTGCGAGGGGTTCCGATTCATGTATTTCCTTCCTGTTTTACTAAAGACGAAAGACCGCCGAATGATCGGCGGTCTTTTGTCTTGCTTTCAAAAAAGAACAGTGTTTTTTGAGTTTTGCGTTTTTTATCGGACCTTCAGTCCCGATTCCATCTCGCTCATCGTGGTGAGCGCGGAAAGGTGAACGTCGCCGGCGTCGCTCGCGCAGAGGATCATGCCGCGGCTCTCGATGCCCGCCATCACGCGCGGCGCAAGGTTCGCGACCACGACGACGGTCTTGCCGACTAGGTCCTCCGGCTTATACCAGTTCTTGATGCCTGAAAGGACGGTCCGCTGCTCGCCCGCGAGGTCGAGCGTGCACTTCAAAAGCTTCTTGCTCTTTTTGACCTCTTCGCAGGCGACGACCTTCGC
>JAEEYN010000215.1 GCA_016288175.1 Bacillota bacterium
ACGACGTTCGCGTTGACGTCCTTCTTGAGCTCGATGACGATGCGCATCCCGGCGCGGGAGCTTTCGTCGCGGAGGTCGGAGATGCCGTCCACCTTCTTTTCGTGAACAAGCTCCGCGATCTTTTCAACGAGCCTCGCCTTATTGACCTGGTAGGGGATCTCTGTGACGATGATGCGGCTGCGGTCGGCCTTATACTGCTCGATTTCCGTCTTTGCGCGAACGAGGATCCTGCCACGGCCGGTGAAATAGGCGTGGCGGATGCCGACGTCGCCCATGATCACGCCGCCGGTCGGGAAATCCGGGCCGGGGATATAGTTCATCAGCTCGTCGATCGTGATATCCGGATTGTCGATCATCGCGACGAACGCGTCGATCGTTTCGCCGAGGTTGTGCGGCGGGATGTTCGTCGCCATGCCGACGGCGATACCGCCGGAGCCGTTGACGAGAAGGTTCGGGTACCTTGCCGGCAAAACCGCGGGCTGCATCAGGGTCTCATCGAAGTTCGGGTAAAAATCGACGGTGTTTTTGTCGAGGTCGGAAAGCATCTCGAGCGTCAGCCTGCTCATGCGGCACTCGGTATAACGCATCGCAGCGGCGGGGTCGCCGTCGATGGAGCCGAAGTTGCCGTGGCCTTCCACGAGCGGGTAGCGGGTGGAGAAGGGCTGCGCAAGGCGGACCGTCGCGTCGTAGACAGCGGTGTCGCCGTGGGGATGGTATTTACCGAGAACGTCGCCGACAAGACGCGCGCATTTGCGGAAGGGCTTATCCGGCTGCATGGAAAGCTCATCCATCGCGTAGAGGATGCGCCTGTGGACGGGCTTTAAGCCGTCGCGCACGTCCGGCAGGGCGCGGCTGATGATGACGGCCATCGCGTAGGAGATGAAGCTCTTTTTCATCTCCCCGACGAGGTTTATGGGCAGGATCCTTCCGCCCTCGATATCCGTCGGAAGCTCGTTCGTTCCGAGCATTTCAAGATTTCGTCTGTTTTTCTTTTCGTCCATACTCTCTTTTTCTCCGTGCTGTTATCAGATATCGAGATCGGCAACGAGCTTGCTGTTCTTTTCGATGAATTCGCGCCTCGGCTCGACGCGGTCGCCCATGAGGAGGGTGAAGACCTCGTCCGCGAGCATCGCGTCGTCCATCGTGACCTGGAGCATGATGCGCTTGTCGGGATCCATGGTCGTATCCCAAAGCTGCTCCGGGTTCATTTCGCCGAGACCTTTATAGCGCTGGACCGTGATGCGGTCGCGGCCGATCTCGTCGAGCGTGCGGTTCAGCTCCTCGTCGGAATAGACGTATTTTTCGATATTCGCCTTCTTGATGAGGTAGAGCGGGGGCTGCGCGATGTAGACATAGCCCTTCTCGATCATCGGCCGCATGTGGCGGTAGAAGAAGGTCAGAAGCAGGGTGCGGATATGGCTGCCGTCGACGTCGGCATCGGTCATGCAGATGATCTTGTGGTAGCGGAGCTTCGTTTCGTCGAAATCCGCGTCCATGCCCGCGCCGAACGCCGTGATCATGCACTTGATCTCCGCGTTGCCGAGGACCTTGTCAAGGCGGGTCTTTTCAACGTTCAGGATCTTGCCGCGAAGGGGCAGGATCGCCTGAAAATGCCTGTCGCGCCCTTCCTTCGCGGAGCCGCCTGCGGAATCGCCCTCGACGATGAACAGCTCGCATTTCGCGGGATCCTTTTCGGAGCAGTCGGCAAGCTTGCCGGGCAGCGCAGCGGAATCGAGAACGGATTTGCGCCGCGTCATATCCCTCGCCTTGCGCGCCGCCTCCCTTGCGCGGCTCGCGGCAAGGCATTTGTCGAGGATCAGCTTCGCCTGTGCGGGGTTTTCTTCGAGGTAGGTCGTCAGCCCGTTTGCAACGGCATTGTCCACGAGAGAGCGGATATAGGCGTTTCCGAGCTTGGTTTTGGTCTGACCTTCGAACTGGGGCTCCGTGAGCTTGACGCTGATGATCGCGGAAAGGCCCTCGCGGATATCGTCGCCGGAAAGATTGGGGTCGTTGTCCTTGAGGATCTTGAACTTCCGTGCGTAATCGTTGACGACGCGGGTCATCGCGGCGCGGAAGCCGACAAGGTGGCTGCCGCCTTCGATCGTATTGATATTGTTCGCGTAGGTGAAGACGTTCTCGTTATAGCCGTCGTTGTACTGCAGCGCGACCTCCACCGTTGCCGTTTCGAGCGGATCGCCCGTCTTCGAAGCGGTGAAATAGATCGGATCGGGGTGCAGGACCTCTTTGTTTTTGTTGATGTAGCGGACGTACTCGACGATGCCGCCCTCGAAATGGAACTTATCCCTGCGGCTGTACGGCTTCTTTTCGCCGTTCTCCCCGAGGTTCTCGTGCCCGGGGATCGGCCGCTCGTCCGTCACTACGATCGTCACGCCGCCGTTTAGGAACGCGAGCTCGCGGAGACGGCGCACGACGACGTCGTATTCGTAATCCACCTCGTCGAAGATCGTCTCATCCGGAACGAAGTGGATGCTCGTGCCGTGCTCGGCGGGATCGCATTCGCCGACGATCTCGACCTCGCTGGTTTTGACGCCGCGGGAGCAGGTCTGGCGATAGATCTTTCCGCCGCGGCGGACCTCCGCGACAAGCTCGACGGAGAGCGCGTTGACGACCGAGAGACCGACGCCGTGCAGACCGCCGGAGACCTTGTAGCCGCTGCCGCCGAATTTACCGCCGGCGTGGAGCATCGTCAGCGCGACCTCGAGCGCGGATTTGCCGGTCTTCGGATGGATATCCACCGGGATGCCGCGGCCGTTGTCGACGACCGTGATGGAGTTGTCCGCGTGGATCGTGACGTAGATATGGGTGCAGTAGCCCGCCATCGCTTCGTCGATCGCGTTGTCCACGATTTCGTAAACGAGGTGGTGCAGGCCGCGCGAATCGGTGGAGCCGATGTACATGCCGGGGCGGCGGCGCACTGCTTCAAGGCCCTCGAGGACCTGGATCTGCGATGCGTCGTATTCGCCGCCCTGCGGGGCTTCGATTTCGTTCGGGATTTCGTTTTCGTTGATTTCCACAGTCTTCTCCGTTATATTCAAAAATTAATAAACGATCTTAAGGCGCGGTCAGACCCGCGCGAGTTTCCCGCCCGCGCATTCGAAAACCGTCATGTTCGGGACCTCTTCGAGCCCTTCGAGGGACGTCGTCGTCAGAAAACACTGGCAGTCGAAGGCGGAGGATAAAAGCTCCCTCTGGCGGTCGCCGTCGAGCTCCGAAAGCACGTCGTCGAGGAGCAGCACCGGCGCTTCGCCCTTTTCATTGCGCATGAGGGCGAGCTCCGAAAGCTTCATGCTGAGCGCCGCCGTGCGCTGCTGGCCCTGGGAGCCGAAGGTGCGGACGTCGTGCCCGTCGAGCAGGATGCCGATGTCGTCCCTGTGCGGGCCGCGCGTCGTGAAGCCGCGGCGGATATCCTCCTGGCGGGAGTTGTAGAGCGCCGAATTGAGCGCCGTGCGGACGTCCCCGCGGTCGCCGTCGGGGAAGGGGACGTTCGGCTTATAGAAGGCGAAAAGCTCCTCGCGCCCGCCGGTGATGCGGCGGTTGATGTCCCGAGCGAGGGTGCTGAGCTCATCCATGAATTCGCGGCGGACGAGCATGATGTCCCCGCCGAGCTCCGTCAGCTGGTCATCCCACATGTCGAGCATGCCGGGATCCGGCGGAAGCCCCGTTTCGAGCCCCGAGCGGAGCAGTGCGCCCCGCTGTTTGAGTGCGGCGTTGTATTGCTGAAGGCGGTAAAAGAACGCGGGCCGGAGCTGGCAGAGCTCCATATCCATGAAGCGGCGGCGCTCCTCCGGCGAATCCTTCACGAGCGAAAGATCCTCCGGCGAAAACAGCACCGTGTTCAGAACGCCCATGAGCTCGCCGATGCGGCGGACCTGCTGGCCGTCGATCAGGATCTGCTTCCCATCGCGGCGAAATTTGAATTCGATCTTCCGCCTTCCGCTGCGGCTTTCGAGCTCGAGCCCGACGTACGCGCCGGAGGAAGCCATGTTGATGAGGTCCTGATCGCGCCGCGTGCGGAAGCTCCGCCCGATCGCGCAAAGGCAGATCGCCTCGAGGATATTCGTCTTGCCGGCGGCGTTCGGACCGACGATGACATTGAGCTTCGGCTGCGGGTCGAAGCGCAGTTCATCATAGCTTCTGTATGAAAAAAGCCGGATGCCTGTGATGAGCAAAACGAACCTCCTCCAAGGGGCTTTTGAGCGAAAAACTCATACACAGTCATTATATCACAAACCACCTGAATTTGCAATAGCGTATAAATATAATAAGGAAAGAAATACGGTCAAAACGGCCCTTCGGGAGCGATCGCGCCCCTTTTTCAAGGCAAAACTTGACAAAACGGGGAGCGAAAGTCTATACTTTCCGAAGGGTCCGGGCGCGGGACGCCCGGCGGAGGGGAAGACGGCGATGACAGGCGTTTACACAAAGGAATTTTCGGTCACTCCCGGCAGCGCGGATCACGCGGGCCGGCTCTCATATCACGGCGCGCTGACGGTATTCATGGACGCCGCGGCGGAGCACGGGGAGCTCCTCGGCGTGGGCTGCGGCGCGATGAGCGAACGGGGTTTGTTCTGGCTCACTGTCCGAACGAAGCTGCGCTTCTTCGAGAGGCCGCGCATCGGCGAAAAGACGCTCGTCGTGACCTGGCCGGAGCCGGCGGGGAAGATCCGCTGCAACAGGAGCTACGAGCTGCGCAGCGCGGACGGCGAAAGGCTCCTCGTTTCCGGCAAGACGGAGTGGGCGGTCTTCGATCTCAAAAAGCAGTCCGTCGTTCCGGTCGCCGGCGTTTTCCCCGAAAGCACGGTTTTTCCCGAAAAAACCGCCGTGGAGCAGCCCTTCGCGCGGGCAGCGGACGATTTCGAAACTGCGGAGGTTTTGGGCGAATACACCGTCCGTTCGACGGATATCGACCTCGGCATGCATATGAACAACGTCGCCTATCCGCGCGCTGTGCTCGGCGCGTTTTCCTGCGCGGTGCTCGACGCGCTTTCTCCCAAGGGGATCGAGGTGCTCTTCAAGCGCCCCTGCTTCGAGGGCGACCGCCTTGTTTTCCGCAAAAAAGAGGACGAAAACGCGATCGGCATCCGCGTTTCCCGCGGGGAGGAAAGCGTGTTCTTCATGCGGCTCGAACTGCAATAAAAATGTCGCTTTTTTTGCATTCCGGGGTTGACAGAACGGCGGCTCCGTGTGTATACTGAAAAGCGGTGCGGGGTCTCTCGCGCGGCGAAAATAAAATCGAAAAGGAGTTTAGTATGGAAGCTGATGGCAGCATAAGCGCCGACGTTCCGGGTCGAAGCCGGAAGGCCTGCGGGCGCGGTGAAAACAAAAGCCGGCTGTTCGGAGCTTTCATGATAAGCTCCGCGAACCGGCAATAAATCATTTCATCCGCTGCGGCCGAAAAGCGCTTCTTCGGTGCCGTTCCATCAAAAGGGACAATGGCAGCATTATCAATGGATCTTTCACAAACGGTCGAAACCCTTCTCGAACGCAAGCAGTATAACAGCGTCCGGGATATTTTGGTGACGGTCAACGCGGCGGATATCGCCGTGATCTTCGAAGATCAGCCCGCGGATCGGCTGATGCGCCTTTTCCGTCTGCTCCCGAAGGAGCTTGCGGCGGACGTTTTCGTCGAAATGGATCCCGATCTGCAGCAGGAGCTGATCAACGGATTCTCCGATAAGGAGCTTTCCGAAATCCTCAACGAAATGTACGATGACGACGCGGCGGACCTCGTCGACGAGATGCCGGCGAACGTTGTCAACCGAATTTTAAAGCAGGCGGATCCCGAGATGCGCCGAACGATCAACGAGCTTCTGAAGTATCCCGAGGACAGCGCCGGGTCGATCATGACGACGGATTTCGTCGATCTCAAGCCGACGATGACGGCCAAGGAAGCGATCGACAACATCCGCAAAACGGGCGTCGACAAGGAGACGATCGAAACCTGCTACGTGACCGAAAAGCGCAAGCTGATCGGTACCGTCACCCTCCGCGAGCTCGTTCTCGCGAAGGAGGACGCCCTCGTTTCCGAGCTGATGGACGAAAACTTCATCGCCGCCGAAACGAAGGAGGACAGCGAGGCCGTCGCGGATATGTTCGCGAAATACGACCTTCTGAGCATCCCGGTCGTGGACAGCGAGATGCGCCTCGTCGGCATCGTGACCGTCGACGACGCGATCGACGTTATCCGCGAGGAGGCGACGGAGGATATCGAAAAGATGGCGGCTATCACGCCCTCCGACAAGCCCTATCCCCGCCTTTCCGTATTCGAGCTTTATAAAAACCGTATCCCGTGGCTGATGCTGCTGATGATCTCCGCGACCTTCACCCAGCTCATCATCCGCGGCTTCGAGGACGCGCTCGGCAAGGTCGTGCTGCTCACGGCGTATATCCCGATGATCATGGACACCGGCGGCAACTCCGGCAGCCAGGCTTCGGTAACGATCATCCGCAGCATCTCACTCGGCGAGATCGAATTCAAGGATATCTTCAAGGTCATCTTCAAGGAATTCCGCGTTGCGATCATGTGCGGCGCGACCCTTGCGCTTCTCTGCTTCGGCAAGCTGATGCTGATCGACGGCCTTCCCGCCGTCGGCGCAATAGCGATCGCGCTGACCGTTTCCGGAACGCTCTTTGTAACGGTCATCCTCGCAAAATTCTTCGGCTGCACGCTGCCGCTGCTCGTCAAAAAGATCGGCCTCGATCCCGCGGTCATGGCGAGCCCGATGATCACGACCGTCGTCGACGCGCTCTCGCTTCTCGTTTATTTCCTCATTGCCTCGAATGTCGTGCTTCCGCTTTCGGACCAGATAGCCCGGGCAATGGTATAACGGGAACCGATAAAGACGCATTTTACCGCAGATTTGTGCGGTGAATAAGTGCACAATTCATACAGCAAAAAACAGACTGATGATAATAGGATCAGTCTGTTTTCATATTCGGAGTATTGCAAAAACGAGCTGACGATGTAATGAAGACGGCAGTGCTGCTGCCTGATGAAGGCGGACTGCGTCCTGATGAAGACGGCAGCTTCGCCGCCTAATGAAGCGAAGACGCCCCGTTCATTCATTAGCTCCGCAGGAGCGTCTTCATTTCGGCGCGGCACGCATGATTGAAAAACATCCTTATCAAGCCGCGCCGAACGCCGGAGGGCTTTTTCTTTTCGAGCGGCGGGGCGGCTGCGGCGAACGTTCGCAAAAAGCCACAGCTTTGAGCATGCGTTTAACGCAAAATATCCAAAGCTTTAGTGCTTGACCATGTCATTTCCTTGTGTTATTATGATAGGTGGAGGATTTTTGGTTGCTGTACGGTCTCATAAAACCCCATAGGTCCGTTTCCACGGTCGGAATGTGCAAGAACGCGGGCAAAACCACGGTCCTGAACAGCCTCATCGCGGACTGCGCTGCGGCGGGGGAAACGATCGGCCTGACCTCCATCGGCAGGGACGGCGAAAGAAGCGACGTTGTGACCGGCACGAAAAAGCCGGAGATCTATATCTTCGACGGCACCGTCATCGCAACGGCGGAGGAGGCGCTCCCGCTCGGCGATGTTTCAAGGGAGGTCCTCGATACGACCGGCATGCCCACCCCGATGGGCGAGGTCGTGATCATCCGCGCGAAAAGCGACGGCTTCATCCAGCTCGCCGGGCCTTCGATGACGGCGCAGCTGCGCGTCCTCAAGGAAAAAATGCTCGGCTTCGGCGCAGAAAGGGTCTTCATCGACGGCGCACTTAGCCGCAAATCCCTCGCGATGCCCGCCGTAAGCGACGCCGCGATCCTTTCGACGGGCGCGAGCTATTCGCGGGATATCGCCAAAACCTGCGCCGACACGGCACACGCCGCGGCGCTGATGCTGCTTCCGCAAACAAAGATCGGGGATCTTACTGCCCGGCAGACGGCGGCGAAATTCACCGTTCTGACGGATTCGGACGCCTTCGGGTGTGAAACGGCGGCGGACGCGGCGGACAGGATACGCTCCGAAAAGGCGAAAACGCTGCTGATCCGCGGCGGCGTCACGGACGCGAACCTCGAGGCGCTGTTTGCCGCCGGCAGGGCGCTTTCGGGCCTCGAAGCCGTTTGCGAGGACGGCAGCAGGCTCCTTGTTTCCGAAAAGAATTACGCAAAATTCCTGCGTGCGGGGGCGGGCTTCACC
>JAEEYN010000216.1 GCA_016288175.1 Bacillota bacterium
GACAAGGTGCGGCGCCATGCGCAGGAGATGGCCGACGCCGGCGTCGATATCGTCTGCGGTTCCCATTCCCATTCCATGCAGCCCGTCGTCTGGCTGACGGCGAAGGACGGAAGGAAGGTGCTCTGCATGTATTCGATGGGCAACTTCGTTTCGAGCATGAGCCCCGACACGGCGAAGGACACCGTGATCGTCGAGCTGAAGATCCGCAGGGGATCGGACGGCAGCGTCGGCGTCATCGACGAACAGTACCATACCTGCCGCGTTTTCGTCGAGATTAACGGGAAGCATTGGATCGTCGTTCCGACGGACGTGCAGACCATCCCGTCGATCCGCAGCCAGCTTGAAGCGGCAGAAAAGCGGATCATGAACATCCTGATGTCCGAACGGTAACCGCTTCGGGGAAAGCAAAGAGCAATAAAGAATATGAAGAAACTGCAAACAACCGCGAAGATCCTGATCGGTATGGCAATGCCGCTGCTGATGTTGCTTTTGATCGTCATCGGCGTGGAGCGCTTCGCGGGCGATGAAGCCTGGCTCAAAAAGGAATACGACAGGCTCGAGATCAACGATTATACCGGCATGAGCACGGAGGACCAGATCCGCGCGTTCATGCAGATGGTGCATTATATGCGGGGCGAGGCGGACAGCATGGACGTGACCGTGAAAGTCAACGGCGAAGAGATGCTGATGTATAACGAAACCGAAGTCTCCCATATGTTCGACGTCCGCGCTTTATATAAAAAGGTAATGATCGGCAAATGGTGCGCTGTCGGAATCATCGCCGCCGCTGCCGTGTTTTCGCTGATCGCTTTCCGCGGCAAAGAAGAAAAACGGGAGCTGCTGCGCTTTGCCGCAAAGACGCTGATCTTCGCTTTCGTCGGGATATTGCTGTTCCTGCTCGTTCTCGGGCTTTGGGCGATCCTCGATTTCGACAGTTTCTGGAGGGTTTTCCATATCGTTTTCCTCGATCTCGAAAGCTCGACCTTCGACCCCGCGGCGAGCCGCATGATCCGGATCTGCCCCGCGGAGCTGTTCGGGGACATGGTTATGAGGATCTTCGTCTTCGGTCTTGCCGTCGGCGCCGTGCTCGCAGCGGCTGCAGCCGTTTATCTCTTCGCGACGCGAAGGAATAACAGGAACACATTAAAAACCGTCAAATGACCAGATATTTCGAAAAAACTCAAGACGCATTCGAAGCTTTCCGTGCCGATAAAAACGCTTTGATCCTCGGCATCGAATCCTCCTGCGATGAGACCGCGGCGGCAGTGCTGCGCGGCGGGCGGGAGGTCCTTTCGATGGCGGTGCATACGCAGATCCCGATCCACCGTCTCTACGGCGGCGTTGTTCCGGAGATCGCCTCAAGGAGCCACACGGAGCGCATCACCGCAGTCGTGGAGGAAGCGCTCGAAAAAGCGGAGGTCGGCCTTTCGGATATCGGCTCGATCGCCGTGACCTGCGCGCCGGGGCTCATCGGTGCGCTGCTCGTCGGCGTAAGTTTCGCGAAAGGGCTTGCCCTCGCGAAGGAGCTTCCGCTTATCGGTGTAAACCATATCGAAGGCCATATCGCCGCGAATTATCTGACCTATCCCGATCTCGAGCCGCCGTTCATGTGCCTCGTCGCATCCGGCGGGCACAGCCATATCGTGCTCGTGAAGGACTACGATGAGTTCGAACTGATCGGAAGGACCCGCGACGACGCGGCGGGGGAGGCTTTCGACAAGGTAGCCCGCGCGCTCGGCCTGCCGTATCCCGGCGGTCCGGAGGTCGAAAAGCTTGCGGCAGGCGGCAGTGCGAAGGCATATCCGCTGCATACGCCGTTCAATTCCGATTATTCGGTCTATGATTTCAGCTTTTCCGGGATCAAGACGGCAGTCGTGAACCTTATGCACAACGCGCAGCAGAAGGGCGAAGCGCTGAATCGCGCGGATATCGCCGCTTCGTTCCAGCATTCTGTCGTGGAAACGCTGACGATGAAGTCCGTGCAGGCCGCGCTCGACCGCGGGATGGGCACTCTTGCCCTCGCCGGCGGTGTAAGCGCGAATCAGGCGCTTCGGCAAAGGCTGCAGAAGGAATGCGATAAAAGAGGCATCCGCTTCTGCCGCCCGGATATGCGCTTCTGCACCGATAACGCCGCGATGATTGCCTGCCAGGGGTATTACAGGCTTCTGAAAGGCCAGAGGTCGGATCTCGATCTGAATCCTTCCGCGGAATCGTTTTTATCGAGATGATCGAAAGATACAAATAAATATATTCAAGGGCTCGGCGCAGAAGCCGGGCCCTTTTGCTTTAAAAAGCTAATAACACGCAGGTTTTTTGAACGAAAAAGAATAATAAAAAAGATTTCGGATTTTTTGAAAAAAGGGGTTGACAAAAGCTTGCGGTGGAAGTATAATAGCAAAGCTGTCGTTCGAGAGGGCGCGGCAAGCACCTTGAAAACCGTATAGTGAAACCAAGAACCGTCCATCGATCGAGAGAGAGATGGACACGCAGATGATAAGATCATCAGTAATTTTGAGACGACCGGCGGTCTGGAAGAAAGCATCCGAGAGGATGACGGACGACAGACGCAACAAAAGTAAATGAGTAGTCGGAGACGACTAACAGGAA
>JAEEYN010000217.1 GCA_016288175.1 Bacillota bacterium
CGGCGAGAACGAGGATCTCGAAAACGAGAACAGCCGGCTGGAGAAGCGGCTTGCTTCGCTCGAAGAAAAGAACGACCAATTACACAAACAGACCCGTGACTACGCTCTCCTCCGCAGGGTCTTCGGCGACGAATACGTCGACGGGCTCGTTTCGGAGGCGAGAGAAAAACAGCAAAAAGCAAATGAACAAAACCGAAAGGAGAATCATTATGAACACCAGCACTGAACTGCCCGCAACCGTCTATGACGAGGCCAACGGCCTCACCTACGATCTCGTCGGCGACTACTACTTCCCCCGTCTCATCGTCCCCGAGGAGCCCGAATGCGACATCGGCCGCTACGGACGCATGCGCAAGCGTTTTCTCAAGGAGCACCGAAAAGGTGACTTTGCCGAGTTCCTTATGAACGGGAACCTCAAGCAGCACCTCATGGACATTGACCGCGAGGCGAAGGAGCAGATCGAGCTCATCACCTTACAGCTCGCCCGTGCAGAGGGTGTGACCGAAGAGCTCAAGGCCCGCGACCAACTCGGCTGGATCCGCGCCATGAACTCCTGCCGCGCCCGCGCCGAGGAGCAGGTGCTTCGTGAGATCGTGCTTGCATGATCGAAATGACAATGGGCCGCGCTCTAGCGGCGCGGCCCGACGTTTATCTTACTCGGTGATTCCCAGATAGTGCAGAAATATCGTGTTTACTACGTCGGTAAACAGCCAAATCGCTTTTGCCGCATAAAAAGGTGTCAACCTTTGGGGTGTCATTTCTGACCAGTGCGCAAGGGAATTGCGCATATTCTCACCGACCTGGCTTTCAGGATTTCTCAGCAAGAAAAACGATAGGTGTTTTATATGTTCACTTTCAAAAACATCGCTTATATAACTGTTGCTTTCGCTGATTAGCGAACCCAAGGTGGCATTGCTCTGTGAGACGTATTCCTTTCCGTTTGTTTCGAAAAAGTACATGCTCCGAAGCATTTTTTCCATTAGCGATAGAGTAAACATTGATACGATATATGACATGGAGCGAACAATGACTTCATCCGAATCGAAGTTGTTAGCAAATAAACGTATCATTTTGATCCAGTACTCTATATCATCCCACAGTTCACATTCCTCAGGATTTATATGTTGGTAAATCGTTGCAACCGCCTTAGCCATCAGCGATAAGTAGTCCTCAACTGTCTGATTATCGCGAAGAATCCCTATAATAGTTGCAGTGCAAATCGTAGAAAGAACCGACAAAGCATTTTGACGCGAAAATGTAAAGAATTCATCAGTAGGAATGTTTGTACTGACAAGGTCCGCTATCGAGGTTTCGACCTTTAAATCTGTCAACATACTGATAAAATGGGAACCCTCTGTTCTCTCAGTCCTTTTATGTGTCAAATACAGCAGATTTACTATAGTTACATCCTCTGCTTTCCATGCGTCTATTATCTTCTGCACAGGAATCTCATACGAAAACTTAAATCCGTTATTATGTAGGTATTCATCCAAAACATTCCGAGCTTTCTTAACATGGAGATCGAAATCTTTTGCTCTTAGGCTTTTAATCCTGTGCAGAAATGTTCCAAACGTACGAATAGTCCCCTCATATTGCATAACATTATCAACAGTAATAGAATCAGCCAGTTTTTCAACATCGATATATAATTCATCAATATGTTTCTCAACAATAGGTTTGAGGCTTGAGCTGTTCTTGTTGATTATATGCCCCCATATCCCGAGAACGTTCGCAAAACGGAAAGAATTGATGTTTTCTAGCCGTCCTGTAGGGAATACTCTGCTAAACAAATCAGGGTGTTTCTCAAAGCATTTTTCAAACTGGTCGTATCTGTCAATAAACATGTACCCATAATTATCGCACATGTATTCTAAAACGGATTTATCGATACCGCTCAGACAGTATTGAGCAATAATGTCAAGAGTAACGCGATACAGATCATGAACGGCATGTTTGCGGAGCATCAGTTCTGGAGCATTCCCATTGATAAACCTAATGACATCGCCAATCTTTATATTGGATATGGCAGCTGAAGCCTGATCCGCTAATCTGTTGATTCTCTCCTTATGCTCCTCCTGAGCTAACACCGGAAGGTATTCCCTCATTTTTGTGAATTTAACCGCAAGCAGATACAGGCAATAGTCATCCAAGCTATCGATTCCCTTAAGTGGGTACTTTTCGAAGAAATCATCAAAAATCTCAGGATTATCAACTATTGATTTAACTTCCCATCCTATCGACAGATCCTGCTTTCCGTAGTCATATAATGAAATCGTTATTCTGTTGTCATCAAATAAAGAAAGTAAATCTGCCATTTCCTTCTTAAAGTCCCTTCACAATCTCCATAAACCTATCATACGAGCACGCTCCGACATAGTCCGGCGACTTGGTCTGGAACACCATGAAATACCGATACTGCGGCCCGGCGAGCATGTCCCACTGGTGGCCGAGCTTGGCTTTCGCCTTGGATTCGGCGTTGTCAAGGTGGTCGCCCTTCGTCTCGACAAGGAGTATCTTCCCGCTTACCGTCATAGCGATGATATCGGGATAGGCGTTGATATTACCGTTTATCTCAAAACCAAGGCGGGAGATATTGCGGTGCCACCACTTGATATTCGGGAGCGACGAAAGCTCCATTATCATGCGGCGCTCGTATTCGTTCACGTCCTCCTCGCTCGAATACAGCGAATGCGGGAAGATCGAAGTCGTCTGGGTGGGAGAGATGGTGGGTTTCAGCATATAATTCGGCTCGCATACAATCTTGCCCTGCTCGAGCCACAAATCGAAGGTGTTTGCCCTGTGCGCCGCCAGGAGCTCCTTGATCTTCTGCTCGATCTTCATAACATACGGATAGACCGACTGCTCCATATCGCCGAGCTGGTCTTCCGTCAGCGTATCGACAACGCGGTCGATGTAATCCCACAGTTCCTTATGATCGATGCAGTTGAACTTTGAGAGCTTGTTTTTGATGGTATCCTTGCAGGCCCTGAGTCGAACGTCGGAAGGCTGAGCATTGAACCATTCTTTATAGTAGGTGTTGTCCGTACCGCGGACGCGCCAGACCTTCGGCACAACGCCTGTGCCGTCGTCGGTATCCACGCGCGCCATTTCGGCCTCAACTGTGCTGAAATCGATCACAGCATCTTTGCCTTTGAGGGTAAAGCCCTCTTCCAGATGCTCCTGCCTGAGCGGTATCGTTTCGCCCGCAAAGAAGCTGACCTCTGTCTTTATCATAAACTGCGGCAGACGAAGTGCGGAAGCCTCCGCTTTGAACTCCTCGTTCATGCTGCATACGTTCATCTTGTCCCTGACTTCCACAGGCGCAAGGTCGATCGCCGTTTCGGTGGCAGCGGCAGCCTGTTCTTCATACTTCTCGTTCTGTTCGAGTGCCGCAGCAAGCATTTCATCCGATTCTATTTCAGCCGTAGGCGTCTCGGTCGTCAGGCTCATCGCCTGTTCGACGGCCGCTTTCAGATCGCCCGTGTTGACCTCGGGAATATCGGACTCCTCTTCGATATGCATTGCCGTCTGAACTGCAGCGGGCTCGACCGGCGCGGCAGGCTCGGGCGCAATATCCTTTGCCCGGTAGTCCTTCTCGGTAAAGCCGGCGCTGTTCAGGCCCCGCACGACTTTTTCAAGCGTCGCACCGAAATCGGAAGATGACGTGATAACGTAAGAAATATTCAATACGTTGCTGGTATTTTTCTTCGTGTACGGCAGGCGCAGTACTCGCCCCAGTATCTGTTCCACGTCAACGGTCGACGTGCGGTTCGCAACTGTCGCGAGGATATAGGCAAACGGGCAATCCCAGCCCTCCTTCAATGCGTTGACAGTAATAATGTAGCGGATAGGACAGTCGGGCGAAAGCAGATCGACGTGCTTGAGCTCGTCCCTGTCGCCCGTCTTTATCGCGATTTCCGCGGCGGGGATCCCGGCGTCGATAAGTGTCTGCCTGATCTTGTCGTAGGTCGTACTCTCCGCGCCGGTCCTCGGCTGCGCCTGGAAAAGCACTATCGGGCGTATGTAGCGTCCGGTCGTTTCCTGTTCCTTTTTCGCCTGTATCTCCAGCTTGCAGCGCAAATGTATGGCGTCCGCATAGACGTCATCCTGGCTCTTTCGGTTATAAACAATGACCGGGAGCTTGACCATGTTTTCGGCCTTGAGCTGCTTGGCGTCCACAAAAGAGATTATGTTGCTCTTCTCCTTCGGCGTAGCGGTCAGGTCCAGCACGAAGCAGGGGTTGAAGTTCTCGATCATTTCAATGCTGAGGCTGCTCGTCGCATGATGGCTTTCATCGACGATAACAACGGGGTTCAGCGAGCGGATGACCTGAACGAGCGCGGTTTCGTCGGTATCGGGCAGGAGCATGGATTTATCCTGCATCAGCTTCGGGAACATGGCAAGGTTGCCGTTCTCCTGATACGCCTTGCGGCCTTCCTTCTTGCTCGTGCGGAAGGAATCATAGCTGAGAACGAATATGGAAAGCTGCTCCGTAACCGCCGTCGGGTTGAAGTTCTGCCCGTTCAGGAGCTGTGCCTTCGAATAGACCTCGACAGCGCCGCCGAAATCGGTGTCGATCCTCTCACGGTACGGATGATGGGCGTTGCTCAGCGCGGCATAGGTCTGGGTAAGTATCGCGTCCGACGGAACGAGCCAAACCACGGCTTTTGCCGTCGTTGTCGGCATGGCGTCGTAAATTACCTTGATGGCGTTCGCGGCAATGAAGGTCTTCCCTCCGCCCGTCGGCACCTTGAAGCAGACGTTCGGCACGCCGTTCTTCATGGTGTTCTGATAATATGGCATACCGCCCAGCCCGACATTAACGCTCTTTTCATTCCAGAGCGCAGAATATGCGAAAGATGCCATACCGCTTTCTGTCATAAGCGTGAGGAAGCGGGCAAGGTCGTTGAGGACGTTCTTTTGGTAGTTTTTCAGTTGCATTTTAGTCACCTGATTTCAATAAATCACATCCGGGAACTGTGGGAAATATGGTTGAAACAGTTTGCTTGTTTCCCATTCGCCAATGGGTTCCTGTTCAGCAGAAAAGGTTTTAATGTATTCTGATTCCAAGATGAACAGAGCGGCAAAACTCAAGGTCAAGTTCTCCAGATTTGCTTTTGAGAAGTTCATTATCCCCTTTGCACATTCTTCAGTTCTTGCATGTTTTACATCTGTATACGCAGTCCACCATTTTAGAGATTTTTTACCTTTAGAGAGCCGATAGCCATTCTTCCCCGCTTTATTAACCGTCTTTTCGTACTTCCAGTCGTCCCAAGGGGAAAGCAATGTGTTATGGTTGAAAACGACTTGTGCAGAGAGTATTTGCGGTAATTTGTTTTGGAGCACATATCCCCATTTCTGAATGTTAGTGTTCCGCTCTATTTTAAATGTAGGATCGAGTGCAACAGATATCTCCTTTGCGACAACGTCGATTTCACTGCATACCGCTTGTAACAGCTTCAAATACTCAATAGAAAAAGTTCGCGCGTTATGCTTATCGAATGCAACATACTTTTGAGTAGCTGAAAACTCATTTTCCAATTCAATATAATAATCCCAATAACTTCGGATAAAAGTGCTCAGTTTTGTTTGTTTCATATTATCCTCCTCAAAGCTTCTTTATATCCCTCGGGATCTTTTTGAAAGTGATATTGTACCGTTTCAGTTCCTCATCGGGGATGGTGCAGAGGTCGGCGTAGATGAGGTAGCCGTCTGCTTTTTCCTTTATGGTCGAAAGGAAGCTGTGATTGAGCGTGGTCAGGCTGTCCTTTTCATAATAGAAATAGTAATCCGTATCGTTATTCCTGCCGAGGTAATAGGGGTTCTCGCTTTCTGCGGGCGTGAGCGGCGACCTTGTTTCCATGTACCAGACGTATTCGCGGATCTTATCGGCGCCGACTTCCTCGTTAAGGTTTCTGTCCGGCAGCATCAGGGCTTGTCCGAGATCATAGAACGTGAAATCCCCGCCGGTGCCCTCCACGGCGTTTTTGCCCTCTCCGTAACCGTTGATAACGCGCTTTACCCTCTCGGCGGTTATGCTTTCGGCATAATCCATCATTTCAACAAGAATGAACCTGCGGTTCCCGCCGTCGGCCTTGTTCATGTTCAGAACCGCATGAGCAGTCGTGCCGGAACCGGCAAAGGAGTCAAGAATGATAATTTCTTTATCCTTATAAGAATACAGTAGTTTTGAAATCAGTTTAACAGGTTTCGGATAGTTAAACTTCTTCTGATCGCCGAAAATCAATCTCAATTCTTCATCTGCATCTTCATTTGAGCCCCAACCATCCGCAGTCAAATTTTCGGGATTTATTGCTGAATTGTATGCAAGGTCCTCATCGTCACCGGTACGGCACAACAGGTCCTTAAGTCTTTTGTATCTTGGTGTTCTTACTATACGTCGTATATAAAGATCCTGCGTTATATAGAGTTCTTTATTTGCAGAATATGCACTCATGTTTTCACAAGAATATCTCCAATTACCTTCGACACTAAAATCCTGCATCACAATCCCATCTTTTACAACCAAGTCAGATAGATAAACAATGCTCATCGTTTTGTTTGATACAACTGTTCCTGCCGGCAATGTAAAGGTCTTTTTTTTATAATTACTCTTTATTCCTTTTCTAATAGTACGAACTTCTCTCTTGTTCGGAGCATTGATGCAAGGATATGTTTCCTCCTCATACTCAACGCTTCCGATCAAGCCTCGGAAGCATTCCTTATTCTTGCAAAACACCAATACGTATTCTTTTATGTTTGTGATTGCTCCAGATAAAAAAGAGCCCTTTTTCTTTTTCTCCCAAACTAATTGAGCCACAAAGTTTGATGAGCCGAAAATCTCGTTACATACGAGTTTTAGTCTCTCCTGCTCGTTATCGTCAATACTTATAAGAATGACACCATCATCATCCATCAGTTTTTGCAACAATTTCAAACGAGGGTACATCATGCAAAGCCATTTATCATGACGGCTAAGATCCTCCCCCTCATCTCCGACCACAGTATTAAGCCACTTTCTAATGCGTGGATCATCAACATTGTCGCTATACACCCAACGCTGGTTATCATTAGTGCTTTTCGCGGTGTTGTACGGCGGATCGATATAGATGCACTTGATCCTGCCCTCATATTTCGGCAGCAGCGCCTTGAGCGCATCAAGATTATCCCCGCGGATTATCATGTTTTCGCTGTGCTCCGCGCCAAACGTGTACCTCTCCTCAAGCACCCTGTACGGCACCTGCTGATGATGGTTTATGACCTTCTCTTTTCCGATCCATTCAAGCGTCGGCATATAATTATCTCCTTAGCCCGTAACATGCTCAGCTACTGAATTCAAATCATTTCATAGGAAACTGATTTCCGATGTAAATGACTGAATGCGATAAGCCTTATGAACCAAAGAACCGTTGTTTTTCAGTTCAATCCTCATTTCTTGACAGTATTCTACCGAGGCGGTGTTCTTTAACTTTATACTCAATTCAACGCAAGCCTTCTGTTCATCAGGTGTTGTAAGTGTAATCGGGAAAAATAAGCCTTCTTCTTTGAATATAACTCCTATTCCTGCTTCAACACTTACATTAATCCCATTTAGCTTGCAGTAATTAGGAACAAAGTCAACTATTATATCCTCTCCGACATTTATAAAATGCAGCCAAATAGCATCTTTCCCATTATACTGGGCTAATTCTGCATCATCATATCTAAATCCATCTTTCTCTGCTTGCCAGCCTAACCTCAGATACCCAATTTTTTGTCTAAGCTGATTAGTCAGCATTCTCTTGTTCATTTCATCAGCTTTGCAGCTTTGGTACAATGCGACGAAAGCCAAGCATACAGTCCCAAAGTAAGCCATATAAGCGTACCAATAATCTGGCTTATTGATTATATGCTTTTTGAAAAACACTTCTCCAATCAATGCAGCTATTATTGGTATAGCAAGCATAAAAACAGCCGCGCATATTATTATCGTAGTTCTTCGTTTCATACTCTAACAAATCCCTTTTCATTACGGTTTTGCAAGCAGATAAAGCTGCATTCCATATCGGCCTCCGTGAATACAGAATCATCTTGGGATATTATATCAAAAAACCAGCTTTTATTCAATTATCCTCATTATTAAAATAGCTGCAACAAGATGAAACAATTTCCTATACGCTTCATTGCATTCGTTTACACTTTCTTGCATAAACTTGCACGAACTTGCACGCGTGTAAGTTTAGTGCAAACAGTTGATCTTTCCTGCGTCAGGAATATTGAACCGAACCCTTGAAAGCAACCGTGCATTTTGCTATACTAATATTGTATTTATCCACAGTCGTTGCTGTCCGTTATCAACGCTGATAACAAAACGATAATAGGACGGATGATAGGCAGGATGATACGGATTTATCAAATAATCAAAGGCATTTCAGATAGGACGTACAATATTGTATAAACATATTTGTTTAAGTCCTATCGAATGGGAGTGAGTTTTGCGTAGCAAAGCTCAACTCTTTGGTTATCAACTGTTTACCATTAACTAAAAAAACCGCCGGACCTTTCGGGTTCCCGGCGGTTTTGCGTTCACCTGACTACCGAGGAATGCCTGTAGATATAGAACTCCTCCTGGCTCGGCATCCATTTCTTTTCCTTCGGGGGAAACGTCGCGTCGAATCTTTCGACTGCGGCGGTATCCTCGCAGCAGGCGGCGGCGGTGCTGTCGATATACATCCACTTCCGCCCGTCCAGCGCGCCGGGCACGAGCTCGCGAACGAGCAGCGCCGTCGGGAAATTGCCGTCCACGATATAACTGACGTTCTTCTTTTTGCAGCTCACGAAGCCCCGGCTGACGTAATTTCCGGGATTGCCAAAATTGATGTTGACGTCGTAGCCCATCTTGCGCGCAAGCTCAAAGGTATGCTCGAGCAGGATCTTGCCGAGCCTCTGCCTTTGGAATTCCGGCGCGACGCAGAGCGGCCCGCAGGAGACGATCTCCTTGCGGCTGCCGTTTTCATCCTCGAGCCACGCCTTGGTGTACATGATGTTTCCGATGATCCTGCCGTCCTTTTCGAGAACGAACGCAAGCTCCGGGATGAAATCCGGGTGGCTGCGCATCATGTGAACATAGTAATGCTCGTCCGCGCCGGGCTTATAGACGTTCCAGAACGCCTCGCGGGTGAGTTCCTCCACCGCGCGATAATCCTTTTCCGTTTCCGGACGTATCTTTATACCGTTCATCTGAATGATCCTTTCGTTTTTGTCCGATTCAAAATTATTCTTACGCGTTCACGGGCAGGGCAGCTCCGCAAGCAGGGCGAGCAGCTCCAGTATCTCCGGCCGCAGCGCGCCTGACTTCAGGCCTTCGAGGAAGAAGCAGACCTGCGGCCAGCCCTCGGCGAGGGCGATCCAGGTGTACCATTCGAGCGCGGTTTTCTCCGTCTCCGTCGCGTTATAGCGGGAAAGCAGGCGCTGCCGCGTCTTCGCGTAATCCGCAAGCGCGTGTTCGAGCCGCGTTTTCGCGCCGATCGGCTCCGTGATGTCCTCATCGAAGCCGCCGCCGAGGTTCGCGAACTGGTTGACGACGACCTCCGTTCCGGCGAGATTGAAATCGATCAGCCCGGCAAGGTGATGCTCCGCGTCCGCGAGTACGTTGCTGAAATTCTCGTCCCCCTGAAAGACGCAGCGCGGCAGATCGCGGTAGACCGCCTTCAATTTTTCGCGGATCAGCCCGTTTTTGGCGTTCAGCCTTTCGGCAAGCTTGTCCTCGCCGAGCTCCCGCAGCCGAGCGAGCAGTCTTTCGAAATTCTGCTGCTTTTCGTCCTTCCCGATGGGCTTATCGAAGGGGTTGAGGTCGAAAAGGCTGTACATTCCCATCGTTTCCGAAAGATCGACGTTCTTGTACCTTTCCGCAAAGGCGGCGACGCTTTCGAGCACCTCGTTCCAGAGCGCGTCCGCCTCGGCCTCGGGGAGCTGCAGCTCATAGGCCGTCGGAAGGTCGACGTATTCGGCAAGATAGCAGAGCAGTCCGTTCCGCTCGTGGAAAAATTTTCCGTCCGCGTCCGCTATGAACGCGGGGCAGCGCAGGCCGAATTCGGCGTATCTTCCGATCAGCCGGTTCAGCTCCCGCATCCGGTTTTCCGTCATCTCCGGCGCGTTGCAGAAGCGCAGGACCCATTTATTGTCGATGATATAGTTGAGGCGGATATCGTTCGCGCCGTGGGAGCTGTCGATAAGGCGTATGTCCTCCCCGCCCGCAAAGCCGTACTCCGCAAGCGCGGCGAGAACGTCCTCCCGCGATGGCGCCTTCATATCCGCCGGGAAAAATTCCCCGGGCAGCAGCTCTTTTTCGTTACCCATACCGTTGTTCCTTTCCGTTAATCGACATGCCACGCCGCGTACCGGCTGTTCATTCCGGGCACCTTTTTGAAGCCGACGGAATCATACAGCCGGAGCGCGGGGATATTGTCGACTTCGACCATAAGCATCATGGCCTTCGGGCTGTTCAGTTCGAGCGCCTTCAATACGAGCTTTCTTCCCCAGCCCTTGCCGCGGTGTTTTTCGCTGACGAGCAGGTCGAAGATCTCGTTTTCGTCCCATGCGTGGGTAAAATCGACGTACCCGACGACGGTCCCGTTGTCGACCGCAAGGAGCGCACGGAATCGGTCCGCCGCCTCCGCGACGCGCTCACCAGTCCAGTAGCAGTCCTTGGCATGAAGCGCGAAATACTGCTGTTTATACTTATCGGAAAGCGGTTCGACGCCCTCCGTATCGCCGGAGATATCGCCCTCAAAAACCATGCGCTGCTGCTCCGTGTCGATCTCCGCGCCGAGCTTTTGAACAAGCGCAAGCAGCTTATCATTGGCGGGGTTGAATACGAAATCCACCTGCCAGCCGGGGTAGTTTTTCGCCAGATAATCAGCGATTTCGGCGTAAGCCGCGACCGAGCGCGAGAGCCCGACGAGCATCTCCATATAGCTGATCTCCGTTTCCTCCGAGAACACGAAAAGGCCGGTCATTTCGCCGTTTTCGAATACGCCGAGCACGCGGTCCTCCGGCCGATCGAGCGCTCTTATTAGGTTGCACTCCAAATTCTCCGGCGTACCGATCATCGGTTCCGAATAGGCGGGATCCGCGTTTACATCGTTTATAAAATCCCAATAGGGATCGAGTGAATCAAGTATTCTGATCATATTCTTCCGATTTGTATGGATTTTCGCGTTACCCGGCGATCTCCCTTGCGACGAAAACGCCGCTTGCGGAAGCATGGGAAAGCGAATGGGTGATGCCGCTGCCGTCGCCGATGATATAGAGGCCGTCATACTTCGTTTCAAGGCGTTCGCTGCCCTCCGCCTCCATGTTGTAGAACTTGACCTCCACGCCGTAAAGGAGCGTATCGTCGTTCGCGGTGCCGGGGGCGATCTTGTCGAGGGCATAGATCATCTCGATTATGCCGTCCAGGATGCGCTTCGGCAGAACCAGGCTGAGGTCGCCCGGCGTCGCCGCGAGGGTCGGAACGGTGAAGCTTTCGTCGATGCGCTTCTGCGTGCTGCGTTGGCCGCGGATGAGGTCGCCGAAGCGCTGCACCATCACGCCGCCGCCGAGCATATTCGAAAGGCGGGCGATCGATTCGCCGTAGCCGTTACTGTCCTTGAAGGGCTCCGAAAAATGCTTGCTGACGAGCAGGGCGAAATTCGTATTCTGCGTATGCTTCGCGGGGTCCTCGTAGCTGTGGCCGTTGACGGTGACGATGCCGTTCGTATTTTCGTTGACGACGGCGCCGCGCGGGTTCATGCAGAAGGTGCGGACAAGGTCGCCGTATTTCTCGGTCCGGTAGACGATCTTGCTCTCGTAAAGCTCGTCGGTGAGGTGGGAAAATACTTCGCTCGGCAGCTCAACGCGCACGCCGATATCGACGCGGTTCGAGCGGGTGCCGATGCCGATCTCGCGGCAGACCTTTTCCATCCATTTGCTGCCGCTGCGGCCGACGGAGATCACGCATTTTTCGCAGTTGTAGCTCACGCCGCATGCGCTGATCTCGAAGCCGCCCTTTTCAACCTTCACGCTGTCCACGGGGCTGTTGAAATGGAACTCCACGCTGTCCTTGAGGTGGGCGTAGAGGTTTTCGAGCACGGTGTAGTTGATGTCCGTGCCGAGATGGCGGACGGAAGCATCGAGCAGATGCAGGTCGTTCTGCATGCAGAGCTTTTTGAACTTGCTTCCCGCCGTCGAATAGAGCTTCGTGCCCTCGCCGCCGAAGCGGAGGTTGATATCGTCCACATAGCGCATCAGCTCGAGCGCCTTTTGCTTGCCGATGTATTCATGCAGCGTGCCGCCGAAATCGTTGGTGATGTTGTATTTGCCGTCCGAAAACGCGCCCGCGCCGCCGAAGCCGCTCATGATGGAGCAGGTTTTGCACTTGATGCAGCTCTTTATCCTCTCGCCGTCGATCGGGCAGCGGCGCTTTTCAAGGGGATTGCCCGCCTCGAATACCGCAACGCTGAGCTGCGGCGCAAGCTTTTTGAGCTCGTATGCCGAATAGATGCCGCCCGGACCCGCGCCGATGATTATAACATCATAAAACATATTTTACTCCAGATATTCAAGTATTTCCGCCGCGTTGGTATCCGGCTTCACCTTCGGCATGACCCTTTCGATCAGGCCGTTTTCGTCGATTATGAACGTCGTGCGGACGACGCCCATCGAAACCTTGCCGTAATTCTTCTTTTCCTGCCAGACGCCGTAGGCCTCGATCGCCTTCCGTTCCGGATCGGAGAGCAGGAGAAAAGGCAGGCCGTGCTTTTCCGCGAACTTCTTATGCGAGTCAACGGAATCGCGGCTCACGCCGATAACGGCGACGTCCTTTTCGCGGAACGCCGCGTACGCCCCCGCAAAGGCGCAGGCCTGGCGCGTGCAGCCGGGGGTGTTGTCCTTCGGGTAGAAATAGAGAACGACCTTCCTGCCGAGAAAGTCGGAAAGGCGAACTTCTTTGCCCTCGCCGTCGTTCAGACAAAACTCGGGCGCTTTCATTCCAGCCTCAAGCATATTATTATCCTCCGATAAAAATCTTGTAATAATTCAGTAATTCTGTTTCCCAACCGGGATCTGCTTCCGAACGGCGCGGACCTCCTCGGGATCGATCCCGACGGTCAAAACCTGCTCCTCCGCCCCGGCCCTTGCGAGCACGCGGCCCCAGGGATCGACGGCGATGGAATTGCCATAGGAAACGTAAGGAGCGCTTTCGTCCCTCGCCGGAGCGCAGCCGAAGGTGAAGATCTGCTCATCTACTGCGCGTGCGCGGAACAGCAGCTCCCAGTGCAGCGGCCCCGTCGTCATATTGAACGCGGCGGGCACGGCAAGGAAGTCGATATCCCTCAGCCTGCGTATCATGTCCGGGAAGCGGATATCGAAGCAAACGATCACGCCGAATTTTCCAAAGGGCGTATCGAAGGCCGTGACGCCTTCTCCGGGCGAAAAGGTCCGCGATTCCCGGTATTTTTGCCCGCCCTCGATTGCGACGTCGAAAAGATGGACCTTGCGGTGCTTCGCGATCATTCTTCCCGCAGGATCGAAGCAGAAGCTCGTATTATAGAGCTTTTCGCCGTCCCGCTCCGGCATACTTCCGCCGATCAGGTATGCGCCGCTCGCCTTTGCCATTTCGCAAAGCGCCAGCGTGACCGCGCCGCCCTCCTCCTCCGCGTTTTTCACGAAATCGCGGTTCCGGTACGGGCAGCAGAACATCTCCGGCAGCATGATCACGTCCGCGCTTTTTGCTTTTCCGCAGAGCTCCGCGGCGTGCGCAAGGTTCTGCGCCTTGTCCGCCGCGATATTCATCTGTATCAAAGCAAGCTTCATCCGGATTCCTTTCAATCTGTTTTTTCTGTATTTTAACATCTAAACCACAGTTTTTCAATGGTATTGCCACTTGCCGGCTTTTCTTTTGAGTTTTTTAAAAGCGCGGTTTGTGCCGCGCTTTCATCATCCTTTTCATATTCTCTGTGCTCAGCCCCAAAGTCCAAGCGATGCACTGCCAACAAAGTTCCCATCCTCGGTTTTAGTAAGGCGCTGCATTCCGAAAACAAGCAGCCAGCCGTCGATTCCCTGCGCATAATCAGAACTGCCGAGCATTGTCCGGTCAATGAAACATTCGGCATAAGCAAAGGGTTCTTGAGCGCGAACAGCGAATTCAAACTCATAGAACGTTCCTCCCGCATCCTCTTCATGTCTGAACGCGATCGGCTTAATCTCATAACAGTAAAGCGGCGAGCTTTCCGGCAACGCTTTATAATATTCGATGAGTTTTTCAATAAACAGACTCCCGATTGCATCAAGATGCTCTGCTTCTGCGCACCCGGATCCTTCGATTTCCTCCGCTGTCACAACTATCTCTGCATTATCCAAGCCGGAAATCAATGCGTCGATTCCTGTTTTTCTATACCATGCGAGGTAATCCTCCCCGCTTTCATTTGCAGGCGATAGGTACGAAAGCTCATAATCCGGCTCGCAGCCGTTTTCACCGCGTTTGAAGTTCACATAAAGCCTGTAAAGATTATCGCTGTCCGGAAAAGAAACCAAAGGCGAAGAAGAGTAAACAATGAATGCACCGTCTTTTTTGAGCTGCACTCCATGAGCTTCCTCAAATCGTTCCGCGACCTTCCATGCTTCCTCAATGAACCATTCTTCATCGAGTGTTTCCGCCGGTTTCTCCGTCGATCCCGTAGTATGAGTCTCCGTCTGCGCATCTGCTGTTTCCTGCTGCGCCTGAATCGGTTCCATTTTTTCGCCGTCCGCGCAGGCGATGACAATAGGAAGCAAAACGGCAGCAATCAACGCGACAATAATCTTTGATAATAATTCCTTCCGTTTTTTCATACTTATCACCCTCTCTCATTTAATCAATATCATTACCTGCTTCTGCATATGACGCAACTCTGATTGTAAAAGTATAGAACGGCAATCCGCTGCCAGAAATCACAACTCGCCAGAGACCAGTTTGATTGAACGTAATATATCCGCTCGAAACATCGCTGCAGTTTGAAACCGAGTAGGTATAACTGGCAGTTGAGCTGTTAGGTTTATATATTTTCATGGTCATAGAAGCAACAGAATAGCGTGCGTGCCCTTGTACAATTTCTGAAGAGCCTGTTGTTATGGTAGGTTTAAGTGTTCCGTAGAAGTAATTCCCATCGGTGTTTGCACCAACGAAATATTTCGGAGCCATTATGTAAATGGCATCATAACTATGACCTTCATCGTCGAAATACATCGAGAGCAAAACATTCTTATAGCAATTATTATAAGCAGTAAAATATGCCGTGTCACGCGTTACTTCATTGGGGTGAAAGGTACTCAATGACTAAGTTTTCTGCTTGTTTTTTCTCTGAGAGGGTGTGCGCTTGAGCAATTCCATTTGTGTTTGTCAGCAACGCTGCAATAAGAATTACAACTAATACCGTCTTTTTCATAATTGATTCTCCTTTCTTTTAAAACACAATAAAAACCCAAATATAAAACCTGCTTCCTATATACTTACTTGAATTTGTTTTTATTGTATTAATCATTATAACACAGGCGAACATAAATGTCAATCCTGCAGCCACACGATAATATATGCATTCCTGCGAAAAACACCGCCGATACTCACAGTTCACACCTCGAAGGGGAGGCTTACAGCGTTGCATCCTTTTCCGTTTTATGTTAAACTATTCCCGAAGGGGCGTCCTTTCGGGACGTTTATTTGGTTATGAACAGGGATCTGACCGTCGGCAAGCCCTCTGCGGTGCTGTGGAGGTTCTGCCTTCCGCTCTTCGGGAGCGTGATATTCCAACAGCTTTATAATATCGCGGACAGCCTGATCGCCGGAAAGCTGATCGGCGAAAGCGCTTTGGCCGCCGTCGGCAACAGCTACGAGGTGACGCTCATTTTCATCGCGTTCGCCTTCGGCTGCAACATCGGCTGCTCCGTCGTCGTTTCCCGCCTTTTCGGCTCGAAGGAATACGGCAATCTCCGCACGGCGGTGCATACGGCTTTTATCTCCACCGTCTGCCTGCTCGCCGTACTGATGAGCCTCGGCCTCGTCTTCGGCCGCACGCTGCTGCGCCTCATCGACACACCGGAAAGCCTGCTTGCGGATTCCTCGGCATACCTCGATATCTATATCCTGAGCCTGCCGTTCATGTTCTTTTACAACATTTCAAACGGCATCTTTTCCGCCCTCGGGGACTCCAGAACGCCGTTCATCTTCCTTGCGGCCAGCTCCACGGCGAACATTTTCGTCGATATCCTCTTTGTGAAGGGCTTGCACATGGGCGTTCCGGGCGTCGCGTGGGCGACCTTCCTCTGCCAGGGCGTGAGCTGCGTCCTCGCTGTATTCTTCGTCTTCCGCCGCCTTAAAAAGCTCCCCGCCGGTGAAGAAAGGCCGCGCGTTTTTTCCTTCGAGCTGCTTAAAAATATCGTTTACGTAGCCGTGCCGTCGACGATCCAGCAGAGCTTCGTTTCCGTCGGCAACATCATCATCCAGCGCGTGATCAACGGCTTCGGCGAGGGCACGATCGCGGGCTACGCGGCGGCGATCAAGCTCAACAACCTCGTCATAACCTCCTTCTCCACCTGCTGTCAGGGCATTTCCAACTACACCGCCCAGAATCTCGGCGCGGGCAAGCGCGAACGCCTCCCGGCGGGCTTCAACGCGGGCGTGCGGATGCTTTGGCTGCTCGCGATCCCGTTCGCATCGCTCTATTTCTTCTTCGGCGAATTCTTCCTGCGCCTGTTCATGGAAGCGCCGAGCGAGGCCGCGCTTTCGACGGGCATCACGCTCCTGCGCATACTTGCGCCGTTCTATTTCATTATACCGATGAAGATGGTCGGCGACGGCGTTTTGCGCGGCGCGGGCCTCATGCGCTATTTCATGATCGGCACGTTCACGGACCTCGTGCTGCGCGTCGTGCTTGCGATCATCCTCGCGGATACGCCTCTCGGCTCCACCGGCATCTGGATCGCCTGGCCGATCGGCTGGTGCATCGCGACGGTGCTCGTGATAATCTTCTACCGCAATAAATTTTTGCGGAAATCCTCTTCCCCTCCCCTTCCGAACTCTCTTTAAGCTGAAAGGATGACCCATGAGTTTTGAAGAACTGCTTAAAAAGCTCGAAGACAGCGGGCTGAAGCTGCTCGCCGGGATCGCGGTGCTCGCCATCGGCTCGGTGATCGTCCATTTCCTGACGAAGCTGATCTTCCGGCGCGATCCGCTGAAGAAGGTCGATCCGACCGCCCGCGGCTTTCTTTCCGCGCTGATCCGGATCCTGCTTTATTCGGTCGTCGTCATTGCCGCGATCGGCGTGATGGGCGTTCCCCTCTCCTCC
>JAEEYN010000218.1 GCA_016288175.1 Bacillota bacterium
CGGGCTTCATAAGGTAGCCCGAGGCATGCAGACTGAATGCGTCGACCGCAAATTCGGAATGCCCCGTCAGAAAGACGATCGAGGTCGCCGGGTCGATCTCGCGGATCCGCGCCGCAAGGGCGAGGCCGGTCATTTCTGGCATATTGATGTCGAGCAGGGCGATATCCGCCGAATGCCCGCTGAGCCAGGCAAGGGCGTCAGACGCCTTGGAAAAACCCGCGACTTCGGGCTTTTCCGGCAGCTTTTCGCACAGCTCGACCACCATATTCAGAATGAGCGGCTCATCGTCAATACAAATGATCCTCATAATATTGCCGGCCCCTGCCGTTTCAGCCCTTTAAAGTATTGAACAGCGTCTTGCGGTTGCCGCCATTGTCGGCGCTCGCTTCGGTCCTTGCAAATGCAAGCAGCGTCACAAAGAGCAGATCGAGGTTCCTTTCGCGCGTCCAAATGCGGAAGAAGCCCTTGACGGGGACGGCGCGGGCGATCTTGTGCTCCTCGGCGTCCTCCTCATGAACGTACTGGCTCGTGGTCTCCACGCGGGCTAGCTCGACTTCGTTGCGGTAGATCGTGTAGTTAGTGCCGACAAGCTTGCCGCTGCCGCCGCCGAGTTTTGAATCGACGCGGATGCCGCTGCGCTTGAGGTGCTTCCAGATATCCTCGCCGTCGAAGGTGAAGGTATAGTGGTTGTCGATGATGAGCGAATTCCATTCGGAAGCCTCCTCGTGGCCCACAAGGTGAGCGGTGGTCCTTCCGTGCTCATGGTCGATGAAATCGAAGCCGAAGGGGGAGGTCATGGTGAACTTGGTCATTTTGGCCTCATAGAGCACATTGCGCGATGCGTCCTCGATGCGGTGGCCGTATTTCGGCGTGCCGAGATCGGTGAGGAAGTAGAGCTCCCGCTCCGTGCCGAGATCGGGCTCGGGATAGACGGCGTCCCTGCCGATATCCTCGGTCTCCTTGAGCTTCTTAAGAGCAGACTTGCCGCGGATAATTGAGAACAGCGTGCCCGCCATCAGCACGGCGCCGATAATAAGAATATAGATCCCGAAGCCGCTTCCGCCGTGGATCTTCGTGGGATCCTTCGGATCGTAGGTGATGTTCGTCGTGCCGCCGACCTTGAAGGCAGGACTGTAATAATCGAGCTGCTGCGTGTATTTCTGCCCGTTCACAGTGTATTCGACGGTGACGTCGTATTCGGTATCATCTTCCGAAAAAGTCTCTTCACGCTCCGCGATAGAGGTGATGGTCGCCGTGGTTTTTTCATAGCCCTTCGACCGGAAGAACGTGAGATAGATTCCGGCGGCGATGGCGATGAGCGCGAGCACCATCACGAAATACCTCAGCCTTATCCCTTTGAGTGACATAAAAGCTCCTCCTTGCTCTTTATGATGCTCCCGACAGTATAAATGCACTCGTCCAACAAATGTCCAACAAAAAGCGCCGGAAAAACCGAAGATGCGCCGATTGCCCGAATGATTGCTGGACATTTGTTGGACGCGGCGGCTTATCATACTATACGGCGAACGGAGCTCATTCGCTCCGCCGAAAAACAAGGAGGGACAAAAATGAAGGACTATCTGATCTTCGGCGCGGTCGCGGCTGTTATTATCGGCGTTGCGGCCTTCACCGTCATCCGCAACAGAAAGATCCGCAAAAACGGCGTGGAGGCCGACGCGGTCGTGTCGCGCATAGAGGAAACGCAGTCTCCGTCCGCCGAGGGCGGCACCGATTTTTCGGAGACCTATTACGACACCTACGTCGATCAGAACGGGCAGACCGTTGAAGCGCAGCTCGATCACGCGCCGGGGCGCACCCGCGTGGGCGACCCCGTTCGTATCAAGTACCTGCCCGAAAAGCCGCATTTCGCAATACCGGTCAAATAAGCGACCGCCCACCGTGGGAGAGCTCCTGCGGCGGGCGTTTTTATGCCGTGCGGAGTTCAGGAAAGCTTTTCGTCCGCCTCCACCGCCGGGATGCGTATCGTGACCCTCGTTCCGGCGCCGATCCGGCTCTCGACCGTCATAGTGCCGCCGCACATACCTGCGAGCCTTTCGCGGACGCTCCTGATGCCGATATGCGATCCCTCGGCTTTTTCCGCGGTCTCCGTATCAAAGCCGCACCCGTTGTCGGTTATCCCGATCTCGTGGAAGCCGTTGATCTTCCTTGTTGAAATGCGGACAACGCCTTCCGCTTTTCCGCGAACTCCGTGGCGGATCGCGTTCTCGACTATCGGCTGAACGGTCAGCGCGGGCAGTCGGAAATCCACGTCCTCAGTATCGTATTCTATGCGGATCGACGGGAAGCGGATCATCTCGATCTCCGAATAAACGCGCGTGTGCTCAAGCTCTTTTTGGAAAGGTATCAGCTCCGGCTGATCGAGCGAATCGATGTTCTGCCGCAGATACGTTCCGAACCGCTCGGTCACCTCGAACGCCTTTTCGGGGTCGGCAAGGCAGAGCGCCTGAATGGACGAAAGCGTGTTGTAAAGAAAATGCGGCCGGATCTGGCTCATCATGATCTTGATCCGCTGCCGGGCTTTAAGATCGTCCTCATGCATCTGCACGAAGCGGAGATGCAGCCAGATGTAATAGAATACGCTGCCGATCACGATCGCATAGGTCAGGAAGGTCACGGGCTGATCTTCACCGCCCACCTTTCCGTCCATGAATACGGCGGCGAGTATCATAAGCACCACGAAAACATGGATGAGGATGCCCCTCTTTTCGGATTTGGCGCTGAAGAAATAATTCCTGACGCTGCGATAGAGCAAGTAGGCGAGGAGCAGCAGGCTGATGTACAGGCAGGTCTTCGAGAGGAGGCCGCCATGATAGTGGTTTGTATTGTCGATCCAGAGGCAGATATGCGAAAAATAGGCCGTGATATGTATGAGAAAATTGGCGAGCGCCAGCGCCCAGCAGCCGAGGTGCTTTTCATCCGGGCAGATGATATAGAGAAACAGTATCAGGATTACGGGGCGCACCGTGTAGCCGTAAACGGATGCGGTGGTCCGCCAAAACCGGCGGAGCGGACCCGCCGCAAGGGCGTTTTCGACGATATTCTGAGCGACGAGGGTAAGGCTCAGCGCGATTATAATAAACATTATGACGCGGTGCTTTTTGCTGATATAGGGATCGAGCACCACGGTGACGGTGAGGCCGATCAGCAAAAAGCAAACCGGGAACAGCAGCATCAGCGTGTTGATATTCCATACCATAGCGATCGCACCTCTTTTTAATGAATCTATACCGGCTAAATGATACACGATGCCGGTTCGGTTGTCAAATCTGCGGTTTAATCCGTTTTATGTTGGACATTTGTTGGACAGCCCCTGATATTATTGTATTTGTATAGGTATATTCATCGACGGATCCGGGAGCGGATCCGTGAAAGGAGCGTATATGAGGGCTTTTAAGGGAAAAAGCGCAAGGCTGCGCACGGTGCTTTTGATCGGTATCGCGGCGCTGCTTGCCGCCGCCGTGATCGGCGCGACCGTCGGCGCGAAATACGTTAAGGAGATCCGCATACCGTGCACTCTCATAATCAGGGCCGGTCTTGCGGACAAGGTCGCCGTGCTCGAGCACGAGCCGCTGCGCCAGCCCGACGGCACTTATCAGCTCGATCAATCGAAGGAGGTCTCCGAAAGCGAGTTCGTACTCATGCCGGGCGTGGATGCTGCCCGCCATCCCTTCGTCCGCATCGAAAAGAAGAGCGGCGTTCCCTCCTTCGTGTACGTCGAGGTCGTCAGCACGCTCGATGGAAAGGTCTCGTTCACTCTGATCGGGGATTGGGAAAAGCTCGAGGGCGTGACCGGTCAGAACGGCGGCGAGGTCTACGCGTATAATGATACGGTCGCTTCGGAAGGTGAAGAGGATATCGAGCTCTTCCTCCTTGAGGACGACGCCGTTACCGTCAGCCACACCTATATTGCGGAGGGCGAAGCCGAAACGAATCTGAGCTTTTATCCATACATGGCAAAGGCTGAAGAAGGAAAAACCGCTGAAGAATGCTTCGATAAAAACAAGATCGGCTTCGGAGATACCGGCAAATACACCCCCGCGCCGCAGGGCA
>JAEEYN010000219.1 GCA_016288175.1 Bacillota bacterium
AACAATGGACAAGATCCTTGAGCGCGGTGTTGTTTTGAGTGAGTTCCTTCCGCGTTCATCGCCGCGCAAAGCGTTCTTCCCGATGCGCAACCGAATAATCAGCGGCATCAGCAACGGAGTTCTCGTAGTTGAAGCGGGAAAGCGCAGCGGAACGATGATCACCGTCGATCATGCGCTCGACCAGGGCAGGAATGTTTATGCAGTCCCGTGCAGGATCACCGAAAAGCTCAACTGCGGGACCAATGAAATGCTTGCCGCGGGGATGGCTCATCCCGTTTACAGCGTTGAGGATATGCTCCTTCAGCTCGGCATCACAGACCTGACTCTCAACAAAAAAGCAGGCAATGCCGCAAGCGATATTCTGAACACAAAGCAGAAGATGCTTTATGAACTTATCACGCTCGGCGAGAAAAGCTTCGATACTTTGCTCGAAAAAACCGGTCTGTCGGTCGAAGAATTGAATTTGCACTTGACAGATCTCGAGTTTTCGGGTTTAATAAAACAACTTCCGGGAAGAATCTATTCCGCCGACTGACGGCACCGGAACCAGTTTGAAACGTTTGTTCATGATCTATCGATCATTCAAGGAGGATATATGGCAGAGAATTTGATCATCGTTGAGTCGCCTTCAAAGGCCAAAACGATCGAAAAGTATCTCGGCTCGAAGTACAAAGTCATTGCGTCCAACGGTCATGTTCGGGATCTTCCGAAAAGCCAGCTTGGCGTTGACGTCAACAAAGATTTTGAACCGAAGTATATAACGCTTCGCGGACGCGGCGGCGTGATCGAAAAGATCCGCAAAGAAGCAAAAGCAGCCAACCGCATCTATCTCGCAACGGACCCTGATCGCGAGGGTGAAGCGATTTCCTGGCATCTTGCCAATATGCTGAAGCTCGATCCGAACGAGAAATGCAGGATCGTATTCAACGAGATCACAAAAGGCGTTATCCAAAAATCGATCAAAGCCCCGCGCAGCATAGACCTGAGCCTTGTCGACGCCCAGCAGGCACGCCGCATACTCGACCGTCTTCTCGGTTACAAGATCAGCCCGCTGCTTTGGTCAAAGGTAAAAAAAGGTCTTTCCGCGGGCCGCGTTCAGTCCGTTGCAACAAAGATCATCTGCGACCGCGAGCGCGAGATCCAGAACTTCGTTGCGAAGGAATACTGGACGATCGCAGTCAAGCTTAATGTCAAGCGGCATAATTTCGAAGCAAAGCTCTTCGGTGTTAACGGAAAGAAGACCGAGATTCCGAATGAAGAAGAAGCAAACAGGATCGTCGGGATCTGTACCGACGCTCAATACGTCGTCAGTTCCGTAAAGACCGTCCAAAAAACGAAGCATGCTCCCGCGCCGTATACAACGAGCAGTATGCTTCAGGATGCTTCCAACCGCGCATCGATGCCGCCGAAGCGCACAATGCTTTGCGCACAGCAGCTTTATGAAGGCATCAACGTCAAGGGTAAAGGCAACGTCGGTTTGATCACATATATGCGTACCGATTCAGTCCGCATTTCCGCCGAAGCGCAGGCTGCAGCCCGCGCATACATCGCAAAGACCTACGGCGAAAAGTATGTTCCCGAAAAGCCGAATGTTTACCGCGGACGCACCGGCGCACAGGATGCGCACGAAGCTATCCGTCCGACCGACGTCAATCTTACTCCTGCAATACTGAAGGATTCCCTCGAACCCGGTCAGTACAAGCTTTATAAACTGATTTACGAACGCTTCCTTGCAAGCCAGATGGAGGAGGAAGTTTATGAAGCAACGACCGTAAACATCGATACGGAAACCGCGGAAATCTGCAATTTCCGCGCCAACGGAACAAAAACACTCTTCGACGGTTTCACGGCGGTCTATAAGAGCGCTTCCGAAGAAGTTACCGAAGAAGGCGTCGCCAATCTTCCCGCAATGGAGAAGGGCGACAAGCCGAAGTATGTTTCGATCGCTCCGAAGCAGAATTTCACCGAACCGCCGCCGCGCTATACCGAAGCTTCGCTCGTTAAAACGCTTGAAGAGCTCGGTATCGGCCGTCCGAGCACGTATTCTCCGACGATCTCTACGATCATCGACAGGGGCTATGTCGACAAGGAAAAGAAGCTGCTTTATCCGACGGAACTTGGATTCATCGTCAACAAGGTGATGGAGGATAACTTCGATAAGATCGTTGATGTTAAGTTCACCGCCGGGATGGAATCCCGCCTTGACTCCGTTGAAGAAGGCACCGAACGCTGGCAGGATATCGTTCGCGATTTCTACGGTCCCTTCGAGGAACAGCTTGAAAAAGCTTTTCAGAGCGTTGAAAAAGTCGTTATCAAGGACGAAGTATCTGACGTTCAGTGCGACAAGTGCGGCTCTATGATGGTCTATAAGGAAGGCCGTTTCGGCCGCTTCCTGGCTTGCCCGAATTATCCGAAATGCAGGAATACCAAACCGATACTCGATAAAATCGGCGTTAAATGCCCAAAATGCGGCGCGGACCTTATCCGCCGCAAAGGCAAAAAAGGCAAGAACTTCTACGGCTGCGAGCGTTATCCCGAATGCGATTATGTTTCCTGGGATATGCCGACCGGTGAAAAGTGCCCGAAGTGCGGCGGCATGCTCGTTCAGAAGATTCGTGTCAACGGTCGATATATCGGCTGTGAGAACAAAGAATGCGGCTATATCAAACGTCGCGATGCAAAGAAGAACGATCAGGATGAACGCGAGGAATAATCAATGGCAGAAGCAGCGGTAATCGGAGCCGGTCTGGCCGGATGTGAAGCAGCCCATGTTCTTTCGGCGATGGGTATTCATGTCCGTCTTTACGAAATGAAGCCGGTCCGCCGTTCGCCCGCGCACAGTTCCGATAAATTCTGCGAACTCGTTTGTTCGAATTCGCTGCGTTCGAATAAGCTCGACAACGCAGTCGGTCTTTTGAAAGAGGAACTCCGCCGTCTCGGTTCGCTCGTTATGGAAGCCGCAGACAAGACTGCCGTTCCCGCCGGCGGGGCGCTCGCTGTAGACCGCGAAAGCTTTTCCGCATATGTAACAGAGGCGATCCGCAGCGACCCGAATATCGAAGTGATCTCCGAAGAGATAGCTTCGATCCCCGATTTTCCTGTAATTATCGCGACGGGACCGCTGACAGACGGCAAGCTTCTCGAAAGCATCGAAGCCCTTCTCGGCGAAAGCATGCATTTCTTTGATGCCGCTGCGCCGATAGTGACGCTTGAATCGCTTGATATGAGCAAAGTCGTACGGGCTTCAAGATACGAACGCGGCAGCGATTACCTGAACTGCCCGATGACGAGGCTCGAGTATTTCAGTTTCGTCAGAGCCCTGCTCGCGGCCGAAACGGCTCCGCTGCATGAATTCGAAAAATACAAGGTTTTCGAAGGCTGTATGCCGGTTGAAGCCATGGCCCGCCGCGGGGATATGACCCTTGCATACGGGCCCATGAAGCCCGTCGGCCTGAAAGGCTGCACAGCAAGCGACGGAAAGCCGCCGTTCGCAGTTGTTCAGCTTCGGCAGGATAACGCAGAGGGAACTCTCTTCAACATCGTCGGGTTCCAGACGAACCTGAAATTCGGCGAGCAGAAGCGTGTCTTCGGCATGATTCCCGGGCTTGAGAACGCCGATTTCATTCGCTACGGCGTGATGCACAGAAATTCCTTCCTTCAGTCTCCGAAGCATTTAACGCCGTTTTACAGTCTTCGTGAACATCCCGATACCTTCTTCGCCGGTCAGATCACGGGCGTTGAAGGTTATGTTGAAAGCGCTTCCAGCGGATTTGTTGCAGGACTGAATCTCGGAAGCCTCCTGCTTGGAAGGGAACCGGTGGATTTCTCGCGTCAAACGGCGATCGGTTCACTTGCGCATTACGTCAGCGAATACAACGGAGGTTCATTCCAGCCGATGAATGCGAATTTCGGAATCATGGAATCCTTGCCCGATGCTCCGCGCGATAAATATAAACGCTATCTCGCTCTTTCCGAAAGAGCGCTTGAACGAATCGATAATCTGATCAATGAGGTTATAAATGGAAATTAGAGGTACGACCATTGTTGCCGTTCATAAGAACGGACATACGGCAGTCGCCGGTGACGGACAGGTCACTCTCGGCGAACATACGGTTATGAAACATACGGCGAAAAAAGTCCGCCGCATCTATAATGACAGCGTCGCAGTCGGCTTTGCCGGCAGTGTGGCGGATGCATTCACGCTCTGTGACCGCTTCGAGAGCAAACTGACTTTCCACGGCGGAAGCCTTAAGCGCGCCGCTGTCGATCTTGCGCAGGATTGGCGCAACGATAAAGTCATGCGCAAGCTTGAAGCGCTTCTTATCTGTGCCAACGAAACGGAAATCCTAATCGTTTCTGGCTCCGGCGAAGTCATCGAACCCGATGACGGGATCGCCGCGATCGGCAGCGGGGGAATGTATGCTCTTGCCGCAGCCCGCGCGCTTAAGGAGAACACCGATCTTTCCGCAAGAGAGATCGCCGAGAAGAGCCTTCTGATCGCTTCCGAGATCTGCGTTTATACGAACTCGAACATCACCGTCGAGGAGGTATGAGCATGCTTACACCGAAACAGATCGTAGAATCGCTCGATAAATACATCATCGGCCAGGACGATGCCAAACGGACCGTAGCGATCGCGCTGCGCAACCGTTACCGCAGGAGCAGACTCAGTGAAGAGATGCGGGAAGAGATCATTCCGAAGAACATCATCATGGTCGGTCCGACCGGCGTTGGCAAAACAGAGATCGCAAGAAGGCTTGCAAAGCTTGTTGACGCACCTTTTGTTAAAGTCGAAGCAACAAAGTTCACAGAAGTCGGCTATGTCGGCCGCGACGTCGATTCGATGATCCGCGACCTTGTTGAAGCTTCGATCCGCCTTGTAAAGGCGAAGTGGCAGGAGAAGGTCCGCGTTGCCGCAACATCTGCCGCCGATGCAAGGATCGTCGATATTCTCTGCGGGAGACCCGCTGCAAAGGCGAATGAAGCAGAAAACTTCAGTAACCTGCAAAAGCTCTTCGGCGTGTTTGCGCCGAATAATACCACCGAGGTTTCAACTGTAACCGAGGAGGAGAAGAAGGAACGGCAGACAAAACGCAGCCGGATCATGAAAGAGCTCTCCGAAGGCAAGCACGAAAACGACATCATTGAGATCGAAGTGACCGAGAGTACCGCTGGAAACGATACAATGCTTGCGATGGGCATCGACATGAACCTCAATGAAATGATCGGCGGACTGCTGCCGAAAAAGACCAAAACACGCAAAACGACCGTCAAGGAAGCGCGAAGGATCCTCGAAGCGGAAGAAGCCGACAAGCTTATCGACATGGACGAGGTTATCCGTGAAGCCGTCGACAAAGCCGAGCAGGACGGCATCGTCTTCATTGATGAGATCGACAAGATCGCTTCATCCGGAACAGGCCACGGTCCCGATGTTTCGAGGGAAGGAGTTCAGCGCGATATCCTTCCGATCGTCGAAGGCAGCGTTGTAAATACGAAGTACGGTCCCGTTAAGACCAATTATATGCTTTTCATCGCTGCAGGCGCATTCCATGTTTCGAAGATCAACGATCTTATTCCGGAACTGCAGGGACGTTTCCCGATCAACGTAACGCTCAACGCGCTTACGCTTGAGGATTATAAACGGATCCTTACCGCGCCGCAGAACGCCATCATCAAGCAATATAAAGCGCTGCTCGCGACCGACAACATCAACGTCGAGTTTGCCGATGAAGCGCTTGAAGAGATCGCATATGCTTGCCACAGTGCAAACGAAAACAGCGAGAATATCGGCGCAAGGCGCCTTCACACGATCGTCGAAAAACTGCTTGAGGATATTTCCTTCAATGCAACAGGCGATCATCCGATGATAGATATTACGATCGACCGCAAATATGTGCAGGAGCATATTTCCGGAAGGATCGACGAAAACGTGAATAAGTACATCATCTGACGCACCGAAACCGGTGCCCCGAAGGAGGCTGAAGACTTTGTATCTATGCCAGACAAAAAAACGGTTGGGAGCTTTGTTCCTCGCTATTTTGCTCGTTGCTGCCGGAGTTATCGGCTGTCAATCGAAAGAGACTGAGCAGACAGGAACAGCGACCGAACCGACTGCCGCGGCGGATTTGACGGCGGAACCGACAAAATCTGCGGAGACCTATCCTCCGAAGTCCGAAACGATCCCGACGCCGAAACCGACGGATACGCCGACTCCGGAGCCGACTCCCGCGCCTACACCCGAGCCGACTCCCGTTCCGACGGATACGCCCGAGCCCACGCCGACACCGACTCCGACCCCCGAACCGACACCGACTCCCGACCCGTTCGTTGAGGTTGCGTATGTTCCCGGTTATACGAACGAGACCTATGTCAATTTCCGCAGCGGTCCGAGCACGGATGCACCGATCTGGTTCATCTGCAATTACGGCACGGAAGTACTGATCACGGGCAAGACCGCCGATTGGTACAGGGTCAAATGCGAAGGTAAATCCGGCTATATCGCAAGGCCGTTCGTAACGCTCGGAAACTTCCCGACACCGACGCCGAGGCCGACTTCAACGCCCCGTCCGACCGCAACGCCGAGGCCGAATCCTCCCTCCGGACAGTACACGGAGTACGATATCCATCTTGTTGCCGCTTTGATCCACCTCGAGGGACCGGGCAGCACCTATGTCGGATACAGAGCCCTCGCGAGCATCGTCTATAATCGCGTTACGAATACTTCCGGGCATTATCCGAACACCGTTGCGGGCGTAATTTTCCAGCATAACCAGTTCCCGGGCTATACGAGATATCAGCTCGAGCACACAACGCCGAATGCAACTGCTATGGCTGCGGCAAGATATGTTTTCCTTGAGCACGGCAGTGTTCTTCCGGAAAAAGTCCTCTTCTATAAAGCCGCATATCTCGGAACGACCTGGTACGATTATCTTGAGTATTATGCGACAATAGAGGGAAATAATTACTTCAGAGCCTTATATTACTACTGATACTAACTGAATCCTCACATAAACTAATACCGCATTTCGCAGGAAAGGCGGTATTGGTTTTTTTATGAAAGCGATCATAATGGCGGGAGGGGAAGGGAAGAGACTTCGGCCGATCACCTGCACGGTTCCGAAGCCGATGGTCCCGCTGCTCAATAAACCGATCATTGATTATTCACTTGAACTGCTGAAAAAGCACGGTTTCAGCGAAGCGGTGATCACGGTCCATTATCTTGCAAAAGTTATACTTGAACATATTGGCAACGGTCAGTCTTTCGGTCTGAGTGTCACTTATTCCGATCCCGGACTCAAGCTCGGCACGGCCGGAAGTATGAAATTCGCTCTCTGCGGAGCGCGTGAGCCTGTTCTTGTTTTAAGCGGTGACGGCATCACGGATATCGATCTTTCGGAGCTTGTCGCTGCTCACAGGAAAAGCGGAGCCGACGCGACGATCGTTCTGAAATCGGTGGATGAACCGACCGAATACGGTGTAGCGCTGACGGACCGCAGCGGTATGATCACAAGGTTCATTGAGAAACCCGAAAAGAATGAGCTTTTCAGTGATTACGCGAACACCGGCATATACATCATCGAGCCTTCCGCAATCGAACTTATCGCTGACGGTGCCGATTTCGATTTCTCGAAGGATCTGTTTCCGTTAATGCTCGAAAAAGGGATGAAGCTCTTCGGATATAAAACCGAAGCGTATTGGTGCGACATCGGGAATGTTTCGGAATACCGCCGCGCACAGTACGATATGCTCGACGGGAAGCTGCAATTTGCATCCGTCGCGGAAACGGTCGATGACTGCCTTGTTGAAAGCGGTGCGCAGATTTCACCCGAATCGGTTTTGATCCCTCCGTGCTACATCGGAAAAGGCGCTGTGATCGGTGACGGTGCAATAGTGGGCCCACACGCTGTCGTTTGCAGTGGCGCTGTTATCGGGCGAGAAGCAACTCTTAAGCGCAGCATCGTTTTCAGTGGCAGTATCGTCAGGAGCAGCGCCGAGCTTCGCGAAACCGTCGTCTGCGAAAATGCGCAGATCGATTCTTCCGTTCGGCTGTACGGAGAAACAGTCATCGGCGCCGGAAGCATTATCGAAAGCGATTCCTGCGTTTATCCAAACGCGAAAATCTGGCCGGATAAAACCGTTCCAGCCGGTACGGACTGCTATGAAAACATCGTTTGGGGAAACGTTAAAAAAGGTCCCTCTTTTGAGGATTCCGTCATCTCCGGCTATGGCGACACAGAGCTGACGCCCGAAACATCCGTACGTATCGGTTCTGCAATTGCTTCGGTTGTCGGCAGCGATGCAGCTATCGCGCTTTGCTCCGACGGCAAGCCGTCTTCCGTAATGATCAGATCCGCGCTTGCCGCAGGGATCAATTCGCAGGGTGCGGATACTTATCTGCTTTCCCGCTCAAGCCTTGACTGTTTTCTTTATACTGTTCAGAGCTCCGGTTATGACGCAGGAGCGTACATTCATGCGGACGGTGAAAGGAATCTGCGAATAGAGCTCATTGACGCCGAAGGGCTGCCAATTCAGGGAAAGGTTCTGAGGGCTGTCAGGCAGGCGTTTGATGAGGGAGAATCCAAACCCGCAGTAAGCGCAGAACTCGGCATACAGGCCAAATGTGAAGGTTTTGAGTATGCTTATGAAAGGCATTTATCAAAGTTCGTATCCGAACGCGGCCGGAAAGTCATTAAGCCGACGCTGTTTCTTGAAGCATCCGAGACTTCTTATCAAATCATTGAAAGAATATTGACACGTTCGGGGTGGAACGTGCTTCGAGGAGCCGGGAGATCATCTGCACTTAACGCAAACGAGATCTCCGTTAAGGTTGATCCGTCAGGTACGTTCGATCTGATCACAAGCAGAGCGGAAGCGGGCGACCATGCTGTCAAAGCCGTCCTCATCAAAAATAGAGCGGAAACCTGTCATTCTGAAAAAGCCGTCATGCCTTCGACCATTTGCGGTGAGTACAGGAAGCTTCTCAAGCTGCCCGGAACCGAAATCGTTTATTCAAAGGAGGACCGCGCTTCGCTTATGAGAGCTTCAAGGCAGGCAAGCGCGAGTATCGAGGAGCTTTACAATTCTGAGGCAGCAGTTATCGCGGTCTGCGATTTGTTTGCCGCCGGTGAACTTGAAAACGAATTGCTCGCACTGCCAAATGAATCCCGTTTTGAAAGAACCGCGGAAGTCGCATCATGTGACCGCGGAAGACTCCTCCGGAAGCTCAGCGAAAGCGAATCCGGGGATACAAATGCAGAGCTGATAGACGGATATCGGTTAACATTCGATGCGGGTTGGGTGGAGATCCGTCCCGAAGCCGGCAGCAGATCCGCCTTCAAGGTTGCTGCGGGAAGCATGAATTCCGAATACGCAGAAGAGCTTTGCGATGTCTATCTGAAAAAGCTCATAGCAATCCGGGACGGTAAAAACGAATAAAAAACAGCACTTCGGTTTTATTCCGAAGTGCTGCTGATTATTTTTCCGTTAGTGCTTTCTGCGTGCGATAACCGCGCAGCCGCCGAGAGCTGCCGCAATGCCGATGAACGCGAAGCTGATCGCTCCGGTCGGAGGAACGGTCGGATCGGTGGGGACATCCGTCGGTTCGGGATCAGCGGGCGCATCTGTCGGCTCGGGATCAACGGGCTCTTCTGTCGGCTCGGGATCGACGGGCTCTTCCGTGGGTTCGACAGGCTCTTCGTTGCCGCCGAATTCGAACGGATACTCGAAAGTGTAATGCTCTGCATCGCCGAGGAAGTCCTCATCGGTGAACATGGTCTGACCGCTTTCAAGGCCGAAATACTCGTTGACCTGATTCAAAGTATCGATAAGCGCTTCATACATCGGGTCTTCGTGATCGATCGGAGCGGCAACATCTTCAAAAGCTTCGTTCACGGGAATGAAATCGTTATTCTCGGGATCATAGCGATGATAATGATTGTTCTTTGCAACGAAAGTCGTGTATTCGTCCATACCTTCGCAAACGCGGTATTCGACAGCACGCTTCTGAACAAGGATGAAATCGGACCAATGGATATTGTAGCTCGGGAAGCCGTTCGCTTCGCCCTTGTCGACGGTACCGATCTCGAACTGAGCGGGGAAGCGGTACTGGCCGATCGTGACGGCGGTGGTGCCGGTAACGAATTCATCGGTCGCAGTGCCGCGCAGGATAACTTTAACGTCGCTGCCGAGCTCGGCCATGACCTTCAGCTCATTGCCGTTCAGCTCAACGTTGGCATATTCGCCGGGGACGGGGAAGCAGATGCCGATATCGTAGTCACATTCGACTTTTCCGGGGCAGCCCTGTGCTTCAACAAGCGTTACATCGTCGAGTCCGTTAACGGTCGTGATGTATTCGATGCTCGAGCTGAGCCTGTCGGAATAACCTTCTACATTTGCGGGGACCTGATAGCTCAGCATCAGGGTGACGGTGTCGCCGGGGTTAATGGCGGCGGTGTCGGGAAGCGGATTCCAAACATTGTAGGGGATATCCCATTCGTCGTATTCGACCGTGGGATCATTCGCAACACGCTGAACCTTCGTGTTGAAGATCGCCTCATCGCCGCTTTCGGCAAGAGCGGGGAAAACGAATGCACTGGCAAGGACCAATGCGAGGATTACGGAAATCAGTTTCTTCATGTTTTTTACTCCTTTGATATAAGTTAGGCAGCGCTGCCTTTGTTAACGTCGGATGCGGGATCCTGTTTCTTTTTAATGCCGAATCCCGAACAGATCGCTCCGTGAGGACATGCGGCTTTGCAATCTCCGCAGCGGATGCATTCAAGCGCATTCGGTGTTTTTGTAATGTCAACACCCATTCGGCAGGCGTGGTTGCATGCGCCGCAATGTGTGCACTTGGATTCATCGACCGTGTAGCGGTAGAGCGAGATCTTGTTGAAGAAGGAATAGATCGCACCGAGCGGGCAAACGTATTTGCAGAACGGACGGTAGGTGATGATCGAAAGAATGATGATCGCTCCGAGGATACACATCTTCAGAACAGTCAGTCCGCCGGCTTCCGCCCAGCTTGTGATGCCCGTTCCGGTCTGCGCAGCTGTATTGCCGATAACTGAACCGTAAGTCATCAGCGGGATACCGCCGATCAGCATACCCGAGGGGCAAATGTATTTGCAGAAGAAGGGATTCGATTCGTAAAGCAGCGGCAGAACGATCACGAACACGACAAGCAATACGTATTTCAAATAGCGGAAAGGTTTGTCATGCGGGAAGCTCTTGATCTTCATTTTCTTCGGCAGGGGGATCTTATAGAGCAGATCCTGGATCAGGCCGAAGGGGCAGAGGAATGCGCATACAAGGCGGCCGCAGAGAGCGCCGAAGAGCATTATAAAGCCGATTACATAAAATGCGAACCAATACAACGGCTGCGCGATAACTGAGCCGCTCTTGGGGTCGAGCCAGCTGTTTGTGTAATTGCCCTGGTTGAAAACAGCCTGAAGCGCGCCGATCGGGCAGGAGCCGAGGGCGCCGGGGCAGGAATAGCAGTTCATGCCGGGCACACAGATATATTTGAGCTTGCCCTGATAGATCGTGCCCCTGATGAAGCCGACAATATAGCTGTTTGTCAGAATGGTAAAGACGGCCTGGATCGCGAAGCGGCGGCGTTCGACCGACTTTCTTATCTGCATTCTGGTCTTTTGCTTTTTCGGAGCTTTAACTTGCGTTTCCATCAGCCGATACCTACGCATTCCCGGCAAAGCGCCGTAGCTTTTGAAAGAACAGCATTGACTTCGCCGTCAAAGATACCGTAGATTATAAAGCCGACAGCACATGTCAGAAGCAGGGCAGGTATCAAATAGCGAAGCACTATGTTGGAATTGCTTTTATTTTTCATGGTTTTCTCCTGATCAGTGGATGCCGAGTCCGTTGAGGATGCCGACCCATTCTTCGTAGGTATGCGAAGCGGTCACGACCTTGAGCACTCTGCCGGTATCGTCAATGAAATAAGTCGTCGGATAAGCGCCTGCCGGGAAGCACTGCGGGATCCCGTTGTGGTTGCGGACGACGGGTTGGGTAAAATGCACGCTGTTCAGAACGCTCAGCGCGGTCTGAATGCAGCCGGGAGTTTCGGAATCTCCGAGCACTGAAAGCACTCTGAAACCCTTATTCGCATAATTGTTCGCGAGCTGCTCGATATGCGGCATCTCCTGGATGCACGGTCCGCAGGTCGTCGCCCAAACGTTGACCATTGTGATCCTCGCATTGGCATAATAACTGTTGGTGATCGTGCCGTGTCCGTTGATGCTCTGCGCATTGAACGGCGGAAGGTTGTCGGGTTTCGGCGTCGGGGTCGGCGTCGGGGTGGGGGAAGGCGTGGGCTTCGGCGTCGACGTCGGAGTCGGCGAAGGTGTGGCTGTCGGAGCAGCCGTAGGTGTTGCGCTCGGCGCTGAAGTCACATTGCCGGGAGCGGGAGTATCGGTCGGTACGGGAGTGCCGGTCGGCTCGGGCGTTGCTTCACCGGGCTGCGGAGTGTCCGAAGGAGCGGGCGTATCCGTCGGCGCAGGAGTATCTTCCGGACTATCGGTGGCTTCAGGAGTGCTGCTGACGGGTTCATCGGTTTCGGGAGCATCCGTAGCCGGCGGTTCGGTTTGATCCGGTTCGGGCGTACTCTCCGGCTCCTGTGTCGGTTCAGAAGTCGTGATTTCCGCATCCTGATTCTTATTCGGATCCGGCGCTATCCTCCAAGGATGAGCGCATGCTGATAAAAGCATTGCAGCTGCGATAAATGCGCAGAGAAATGCTTTAAGCGAAAGCGACGAAAGCATTCGGCTTCGGGATCGTTTATCGTTCATATTCGGACTCCGATTCCATGCATTTCCGCAGATTCCCACGGATAATTAATTATATCATATTCAATGCGTTCTGTCAATCTCCCGCGGAACCTTTTTTTAACATAATTCATGAAAAAAAGCATCCCCTTTTTGTGGGGATGCGTATGGATCGTATTGTGTTGGAATCAGCTGATGCCCATTGCGGCCCTGAGAACAATAACCGCGTCGCCGACATCGACGTTGCCGTTACCGTTGGCGTCGGCAAACGTGATATCTTCGATCTCGCCGATGCCCATTGCAGCGCGCATGATGATCAATGCGTCCTGAACAGTGATGCTGTTGTCGCCTGTAACGTCTCCGACAGGACGATAGACACTGTGGATGTAGGTGATCTGCGTGATGCAGCTGAAGTCGGTATCCCAACCGATGAAAATCAGACCGACGTCCTCATGGTTCGGCTCGGGCGGGGGAGTTGCTGCGCTTCCGTGTTCGACCTGCTGCGTGCTCAGGATTGTGTTGTTATAGCTGTCATAGAAGCGAACAAGATATCTCTTGATGTTGTAATGAGCAGTAACCGTTGTGTCGCCCATCGCAATATGGTAAACAGTCGGGTAACCGGTCTCGAGCATGTTGTCATCATAAACCCAGTTTGCGAAGGTATAGCCTTCGATCGCGGGAGCATCCGGAGCATCGGGAACGATCATGCCTACAGGAACAACATCCTGGCGGATGATTTCACCGGTGACCTCGTTTACGTAAGTGACTGTGCATTCTTCGCCGTCGTGATTGCGGAATACGTCAAGCCACATTTCAACATAGTTGAGAAGCTCATTGTAGGAGGGGAAGCTGCCGACAACATGATCGCGAACAACACCGTTTCTGTCAACGATCAGCGTCTGGGGAATGTACCCGCTTGTGCTGAAAACGGAATTGAGAACGCTGTCCGGAATGACATTTGTCCACTGATAACCGTTACTGTTGAGGAAACTGTAAGCGCTGTCCTCGGTGCAGCTGCCGCCGATACTGACGGCTCCGATGACGTTGACGTCAAGTTCCGGAGTAGCCTCATAATGCTCATACATTTGTTTGATGTGAGGCATCTCACCAACGCAGGGACCACACCAGGTCGCCCAATAATTGATGAAGGTGAGATCGTAATCGCCGATAACATCACCGTCGAGATAATTCTGGGTCTTGAGGATCTGCGCATGGAAGCCGCTGACGTTCATGCCGTAGCCTTCGCGCGTATTCTCGATTTTCTTTGCTGAAACTGCGGAGAAGGAACAAATCAGCAGTGCTGCAGCAAGGAGGATTGAAAAGATTTTCTTCATGTTTGTTTCCATACCTTTCCGTTACTTATTTTTTGTCGGAAACTCCGACAGTTAACCTGATCAAGCAATTCCCATCGCAATACGAAGGACCATGATCGCATCGGTGACTTCGATGATGCCGTTGCCGTTCATATCAGCGGCGGCCTCATTCTGCAGCTCGGCAATGCTCATTGCTGCGCGCATGATCAGCAGAGCGTCGGCAACCGTGATTTCGCCGTTATCGTCAACGTCGCCGGGAATAAAGCCCGGTTCTTCCGCTTCAAGCGTTTCAAGCCATGTCTCAATATAGTTCTGGAGCTGAGTTGCGCTTGAGAAGCTTCCGGTATGCATGTCGCGGACAATACCGTTGCTGTCAACGATGATCGTATTCGGGATCGCGTTGGAATTGTTGAATACCGCGGCAAGGACGTTATCTTCAACAACATTGGGCCAGGTATAGCCGTTGTTGTCGACGAACTGAAGCGCACTCTGGGGAGTGCAGGAGCCGCTTACATAGACTGAACCGAGGATCTGGACGTCGGCTTCCGGCGTTGAGCTGTAGTACTCATGCATCGTCTGGAAATGAGGCATTTCGCTGACGCAGGGACCGCACCAGGTCGCCCATTCGTTGACAACCGTCATTGTCGTTTGGGGAATGATATCGCTTGTGACTGTGCCGCCATGCAGCTCTTGAGCACTGAAGCCCATAATGCTCATGCCGACTGCGTTGCGTGTTTCGGTCTCATGCACCGCAGCCGTTGCCGAAACGCATGTAAACAGCATAAGCGAAGCGATCATAAGGATTGAAAGCCATTTTTTCATTTCATAACTCCTTCCTGTAAGTAATGCTTACATCAAATATAAGTATATCATATTCCCATGCGTTAAGCAATCACTTTTTTAGCTGTTCGCAGGATCCGCTCATCCGGCAGCTGTCGAGATTGCGTCGGCTTTCGCCGTCCGCCGGGATGCGTATTTCTATCTCCTGGCAGGGGTATTCTTCGCACTCTCCGCAGTTGAACGAAACGCCGTGGGAAATTGCGCAAAGGCGTATCGCGCAGACATTGCAGAAGGGATGAATATAGCGAACTTCGCCTTTGCAGCCAAAGCAGTTGATATCTTCCTTCGTTAATGTTTTTCCCGGCGTGGAAAGCTTTTCGGCGAGTGACTGACGCATCTCGTCATTGTCCTCTGCGGTCGCAATATAGATCGGACACTTACCGCAGTCGAAACCGCAGTAGGCCATATGTACAGCGTTTATTGAATTGGTCGGCGTCATTTCTTTCATAACAGAAGAGTTTCAACAGAGAAAAGGAGGCACCGCAATAGCCGCGCCTCCTTTCTTCAGCCAATAACGTAATTACTTGCGAATGCTCTCGGCACCCATCTGGATAGCCTTCTCGTTGAGGGGGATGAACTTCGCTTTCTTCTCGCCGAGTTTGTAGAGCAGAGCGTCAAGAATGCTCTTTACCTCAACGGCCTTGGTTGCCTCGAGGTATGCACCGAGCATCGCCATGTTGCCGACCTTGGGATTCTGGAGGGAGTCCGCGATCTCATTGCAGGGAACATAGTAGACGTCGATATCGGTACGGGTCGCCTTCTTCTCGATGATGGAGCTGTTGATGAAGAGCTTGCCGCCGGGGTTGACGCAGGACTCGAACTTGTCGAGGGAAGGAGTGTTCATGGCGATGACGCAGTCAGCCATGCTGAGAACGGGGGAGGCGATGGGTTCATCGGAAACGACGACGGAGCAGTTTGCGGTACCGCCGCGCATTTCGGGACCGTAGGAGGGAAGCCAGGAGACTTCACGGCCTTCATTCATGCCTGCAAGAGCGAGGAGCTGGCCGATGAGCAGAACGCCCTGACCGCCGAAACCTGCAAAAATATTAGTCCAAAGCATTGAATTATACCTCCTTCGTGGTGTCTTTCTTTACGCCGAGAGGATAATAGGGGATCATGTTCTGCTCAAGCCACTCCATGGACTCAACAGGGCTCATACCCCAGTTAGTCGGGCAGTTGGAAAGAACTTCAACAAGCGCGAAGCCCTTGCCGTCGAGCTGGCACTGGAAAGCAGCCTTGATGGCCTTCTTCGCAGCGATGATGTTCGCGGGGCTGTTGACGGCAACGCGGGCGATGTATGCGCTGCCCTCGATGGTCGCAAGCATTTCCGCGATGCGGATCGGCTTGCCGCAGTGCTTCTCATCACGGCCGTAGGGGCTGGTGGTTGTCTTCTGGCCGACAAGGGTGGTCGGAGCCATCTGGCCGCCGGTCATGCCGTAAATGGCGTTGTTGATGAAGATGGTGGTGATCTTCTCACCGCGGTGAGCGGCATGAACGATCTCCGCAGCACCGATGGAAGCGAGGTCGCCGTCGCCCTGGTAGGTGAAGACAACACGGTTGGGATCGGTACGCTTGATGCCGGTTGCAGCAGCCGGAGCACGGCCATGAGCGGCTTCTACGCTGTCAACATTGAAATACTTATAACCGAATACCGCGCATCCGACGGGGACGAGCGCAACGGTGCGATTCTGAATTCCGAGCTCGTCGATAACTTCAGCAACGAGCCTATGAACGATGCCGTGACCGCAGCCGGGGCAGTAGTGAAGGATGGCATCGGTCAGAATAGGGGTTTTCTTAAATACCGTCGTCATAATTAAGCCTCCATCGATTTCATAATGTATTCTGCGATTTCCTCAGCGGTGGGGGTGTAGCTGCCGGGCTTGCCGAAGAACTCAACGGGCTTGGTGCCGTTGACGGTAAGACGGACATCCTCAACCATCTGGCCTGCGCTGATCTCAACGGTAACAGCCTTCTTTACGCTGGGCTGATCCATGACTTCGCGGAGCTGCTTCTCGGGGAACGGCCATACGGTGATCGGGCGAACGAGACCGACCTTGTAGCCCTTCTTCTCGAGGAGGGTGATCGCTGATTTGCAGATACGGGCAACGGTGCCGTATGCGCAGATGATGAGCTCGGCGCCTTCGGTATGATACAGCTCGGCGCGGGCTTCCTTCTCGCGGATGACAGCATAGCGTGCCTGGAGCCTATCGTTCAGCTCCTGCAGCTCGTCAACTTCGATGTAGAGGGAGTTGACGATCGCACGGGGACGGCCGCTCTTGGGATCCCAACCGGTTGCCGCCCATTCCTTTGCGGGCAGTTCGCGCTTTGCATGCTCGTGGAACTCAACGGGTTCCATCATCTGGCCGATGATGCCGTCAGCAAGGATCATAGCGGGAGTGCGGTAGATATCCGCAAGATCGAATGCATCGTGCATAAGATCTACAGCTTCCTGGACGGAGGAGGGAGCAAGAACGATGGGATGATAATCGCCGTGTCCGCCGCCGCGGGTAGCCTGGAAGTAGTCACCCTGGGAGGGCTGGATTGAACCGAGGCCCGGGCCGCCGCGAACCATGTTGACAACGACGCAGGGGAGTTCGGCGCCGGCAAGGTAGCTCATGCCTTCCTGCTTAAGGCTGACTCCGGGGCTGGAAGAGCTGGTCATAACGCGGGCACCTGCAGCAGCAGCGCCGTAGACCATGTTGATCGCAGCAACTTCGCTCTCTGCCTGAAGGAAGCAACCGCCGACCTGGGGAAGACGGGCAGCCATGTATTCAGGGATGTCGTTCTGAGGGGTGATCGGATAGCCGAAGAAGTAATGGCAGCCTGCCTGAATAGCGGCTTCCGCAACTGCTTCGGAGCCCTTCATTAATTTCTTTGCCATGTTTCTTTCCTCCTGATTAGTCCTTTTCAATGGTGATTACCGCATCGGGGCAGGTGCGGGCGCAGCTTGCGCAGGCAACGCATGCAGCCTGATCGGTGATCTCTGCGGGGTGGTAGCCCTTTTCGTTGAGCTTATGCTTCGCAAGCTCAAGGATTTTCTTCGGACATGCACGCACGCAAAGACCGCAGCCCTTGCAGCGACTCTCGTCAATGGTAAGTTTGACCATAAGTTGACCTCCTTGAATTTGCGGCTCTCGCCGCATTTGTCCATACTGTATTATATCAC
>JAEEYN010000220.1 GCA_016288175.1 Bacillota bacterium
GAGATCCTCGTTCAGGACGCCTTCGCGAAGCTCATGCGCGGGCGGACCTGCTTCGTCGTTGCTCACCGGCTCTCCACGATCCGCGACGCGGATGTGATCCTCGTCATGCGGGACGGGCATATCATCGAACAGGGCACGCACACGGAGCTGCTTGAAAAGCGCGGCTTCTACCGCGAGCTGTACGAAACGCAGTTCGCGAAAGTGTAAAGGCGCATATAACAAAAACCGGGTGCATACCCGGTTTTATTATAACTGCCGTTGTTTACATCGGTTCGAATCTCGCCGTCAGTACAAGAGTACCCGAGGGGAACGCGGGATCGTCGAACATATCGAGCTTATTGAGTAGGAGCTGCTCTTCCGTCGAAACGAGGTTCCCATCGGCGTCATACCAGCCGACGAATTTGAAAGCGAGATAATCATCGGAATGAGCGCATAGATACATCACGTAATAGTCCGTATCCATGTAGCCGGTTATTCCGACCGTTCCTCCGCCATCGGCGTCGAGGATGACCACCAGACCGGAGGAATACTGTTCTTCGTTTAGGGGCAGCGCCTGCCGCCAATACAGATGCTTGAAATGGGATTCGAATATAACGAGCTGCGGAGCAACTATCGGTTCCGGAGATATGCTGTCGATACCGGTTTCGATCAGGCTCACCCCCGTCTCCAGCCTGCAGCCTGTGAGATCGATATGATTCATGCTGTAATACCCATAGATATATACGTAATCGAGCCTTTCGCAGCCTGAAAGATCGATATTGCCGAAGCAGCCGCCGCCATCATAGAGCACAAACTGAGAAAGATAACCTTCCTCATCCCATGTCGCAACGGGGAAAATACGGCCTTCGGCCTCATAGAACCACGTTGCGGGATCGTCCTGATCGAAATCGGGATTCAGCCATTCGCCGTTGCTCTTCTCGCCGATCATCGATTTGTGCTCGAGCCATGCGAGTACCGCATTAAAATCATGCGGATTCAATTCATCCTTTGAAGGGCAGTCCAGTCTGCGCGGCTCGGGCGTCGGTTCGGGTGTGGGCGACGGAACCGGAGTGTTCGTCGGCGCGGCTGAAGGAGCTTCCGTCGGTTTTTCGCTCGGCGCTTCCGTCGTCCGAGCGGAAGCATGCTCCGACGAAGCGCCTTTTTTAAAAGGGAAAAGATACCTTCCCGCAAGGAAGCATGCAGCGCCGAAAGCGAGGCATACCGCGGCGGCGATTATAGTCTGCGCGCGCTTTGAAATGCGCGAGGCTGGAGCGGGTGCGGGCTGCGCCGCAGCGGCGGACGTCCTTTCGGTCCTGCCCGTCAGTTCATCGAGGCTTATATCGAGAACATCCGAAAGCTTGATCAGCTTTTCGGAATCGGGCATGCATTCCCCGTTTTCCCATTTGCTGACCGACTGGCGGCTGACGCCGAGCTTATCCGCAAGGTCGTCCTGCGTCTGCCCGACCTCCTTGCGGCGTTTGATGAGCATTTCATTGAAAGTCATTTCATTGCACCTCTTTCATATTTTCGGCGATCAAACCGGCCGGTATTGCCTCGTCCGTTGAGCCAAGAATAGCATTTTCCCGGGTTGCGGTCAACCAATTAGGCTTACCAATTGCGCACGTACAGGTTGCGAACGGCTTTTTTGCCGAATTCACGCCTTTTTCCGCGGGGGATGAGGGCTCCGGGACCGATCGCGCCCGGTAAAAAAGCAGGCAGACGCTTTGGGGGGCTGTCTGCTTTCTGTTTTCCGTTTTTTCCCTGCCGCCGGCCTTATGCCTGCGGATCTTCCGCGCGGTTTGTGTATTTCGCGATTTCCGGGACCCACATGACGGGGACCTTGCCCGTCGGGCCGTTCCTGTGCTTCGCGACGACGATATAGGAAGTGTTGTCGTTGTTCGCCGCTTCCTCGGTTTCCGGATAGGTCGCCGGGCGGTAGAGCATCATGATGACGTCCGCATCCTGCTCGATCGAGCCGCTTTCGCGAAGGTCGCTCATCAGAGGGGTGTGATCCTTGCGGTCGTCCGGTTTGCGCGAAAGCTGGGAGAGCAGCACGACCGTTACGTCGAGCTCCCTTGCGAGGATCTTGAGGCTGCGCGTCATGTCGGAGACCTCCTGCACACGCGAATCGCTCCGCCTTCCCCTCGAAGGGGGCATGAGGAGCTGGAGGTAGTCCACGATCACGATGTCGAGGCCGTGCATCGCCTTGATGCGGCGGCATTTGCTGCGGATATCCGCAACGGAAACGCCCGCGTTGTCGTCAATCAGGATATTCGCTTCGCCGAGAGTGTTGAAGCGGTCCGCGATCTTCAGTATCTCGGTCGGGCCGAGGTCGCCCGTGCGGATCTTCTGCATGTCGATGCCCGCTTCGCCGGAGATGAGCCTCATCACGATCTGCTCCTTGCTCATTTCGAGGTCGAAGATCGCGACCGTCGCGTTTTCGCGGATCGCCGCGTGCGCCGCGATGCCGAAAGCGAAAGCGGATTTACCGGTTGCGGGACGCCCCGCGATGATCACAAGGTCGCTGCGCTGCAGACCGTTGAGGATGTTGTCGAGGTCCGCAAGCCCCGTCGGAACGCCGCTGCGCTTGCCCTTTGTCTGGAGCAGCTCGCCGATCTCGTTGTAAACGCGGGAATAGATCGGCCCGATCTTCTCGACGGAATCGGAGGTCTTCCGCATCGCGATGTTGTAGATCTTCCGCTCCGCGTCGTCGAGGATCCCCTCGGTATCCTTCGTGCTCTCCGCCGCGTCGTGCGCGATGCCGGAACCGACGGTGATGAGCTGGCGGCGAACCGAGTTCGATTCGACGATCTTGATATAGTGTTCAACGTTGCTCGCGCTCGGCGTATAGATCGCCAGCTCGGCGATATACGACGGTCCGCCCGCGTTTTCGAGCTTCCCCTGCTTTTCGAGCATGTCCGCAAGAGTGACTGTGTCGATCAGCTTTCCGGCGTTATAAAGCGCCTCCATCGCCGTGAAGATATCCCTGTGGGCGGAGGAGGAAAAAGCCTCCGCTTTAAGAAGCTCAAGGGCTTTTTCCGCGGCGATATGTGAAATTATGACGCTGCCGAGAACGGATTTTTCCGCGTCGAGGTTATGGGGGATCGGGTTGATGTTTTCTTCCATGGCAAAACCCTGCGCCGCTTCACCGGCGCGTCAGCTCGGTTCGGGATCGTTTACTGCACGAGGGGCAGGACCTCGACCTTGAAGGTCGCGTCGGTCTGCTCGAACATATGCGCGCCGACGGTATAGACGCCGCACTGCTTGATCGGTTCGTCGATGCGGATCTTTTTCTTGTCGCAGTCGATATCGAACTGCTCCTTGAGCGCAGCGGAAATCTCCTTCCCCGTGATCGCGCCGAAAAGGCGGCCGTTGTCGCCGCTCTTTGCATAGACCTTCACGGAGAGCTTGCTCATATCCGCGGCAAGCGCCTTCGCATTCTTCCGCTGGACCTCGATGCGGTGCTTCTGCGCCTGCTTTTTGATATTGGCGGCATTGATCGTCCGCTCGTCCGCGGGTACGGCGAGGCCCTTCGGGATCAGGAAATTATTCGCGTAGCCGTCGCTGACGTTGGCGATGTCGCCCTCTTTGCCGCAGCCGTGCACATCCTTTTTAAGCAATACTTTCATTCTTCTCCACCTCCGTTTTCGTGGTCGTCGTTTTCGTTGGTTGGGGCGTCATCCTCCGGCTTTTCGCCGGCGCCGCCCGTTACGGCATTCCCGTATTTGTCGGTATCTTCGTCGTTTTCGGTCCGGTCCTCCCGCTTCGCGCCGTATTCGCCGAATTGCTTCGGGTCGCTCGCGGAATCGAAAAACGCCTCTTCGATCCGCTTTCTCCGCACGGCGATGATCTGCGGACCGCGCCCGTCGCCGAAATCGACGGTCACGGTATTGCGCTGCTCCTTTTCCGCCCTTTCGAAGGCTTCCTTAACGAGCCTGTCGATCTTCAGCATGCGTCTGCGGAGCCCGGAATAGAGGTCGAAGACGCCGATGATCGACGTAAAGAACGGAGCGATGAACAGCATCAGGAACGCAATGACCTTCATAAAACCGTTGTTCCTGCGCTCTCCGACGAAAAGCAGGCAGCCGAGGCCCGCCGCGGCGAAGATCGGAAGCAGCATATAGAGAACAGTGTAGAGCACCGGCTGCGCGAAATCCACCTTCGCGATCAGCAGCACGATCACGCCGCCGGCAAGCACGGGCAGGCCGATCTTCAGGCTCTGCGGCAGCTGCCATTCGCGGAAACGCGCCATCGGGCGGAGGTCCCCACCGAGTTTGCAGAACTGTCTCGCGAGAAGGACTGTCGCGAGCGTCGCGCCTTCCGAGATCATGATCAGCATCCCGTAGAAAACGACGGGGATCGTATCCGAGAGCATGCCGATCGTTTCGATGAGCTCCGCAGCGCCGGAGGTGCCCGCCTTGCGGTAGGTGTCGGCATATGCCGCAAGATTGTCGACAAGAGTCTTATAGGGCGCTTTTCCCGCAAGAACGTTCCCGAGACCGATGCTGCAATAGAGCCCCGCGAAGCAGAGCGCCGCAAGGCCGAGCGTGATATAGCGGTAGGGCAGCTTCTTGCGGAGGCCGAAAGTCAGCAGCGATGCCGCGGCCGCGACGGAGGCCGTCATCGAAATGAGCGGTATCGGTCCCGATGAATTCCCGCAGGCGACGCCGCAGAGTGTGAACGCGATCGCTATCGCGAAATAGCTCGGTCCCCAGCATACGCCGATAAAAGCGATCAGCGCAACGGCGGGGATCAGCATCGGCGTCAAAAGCCCGGCGGCAGCGCCGGCAAGGCCGATCAGGGCGGCCAGGGCAAATCTTTTAAAAGAAGCGTTCTCTTTCATCATCGGTAATTCCTGTAATCAAGACGCAGCTACTGCGCCAGTCTAAGTATAGCATAAATAATCGGAGGTGGCAAGATACATCCGTCCGGTTTTCCTTCCCTTCCGCCGGCGTGCGCCGCGCCGTTTACTTCGCGAAATAATTAAATAGGAAGAAAACAACGGAGAATTATGTCGCTTTGCCTTGACATTCTTCTGGTTTTGGGGTATTATACTTTTTGGGTATTTGTCCCCCTTCGGGCCGTTTTCCCGGCAGGCGGGCTTCCTTTTTTCCGCCCTCCGCCACTGTTGTGTTCATTTTTTGAGAGGTGCGCTGTGCTTGAGTGGCTGCAATCCCATATCCTATACATCCTTCTTTTCATCGCCGCCGTTTTCACCTTCGACTGGCTTTATCAATGCCGCGCCCAGCTTCGGCTGCGCTGGTATTCCGCGCTGATCCTTGCGGTCCTGCATGTCGTTGTCGGCGTTGCGTGCGTACGCTTCTTCGCTTTTGCGGAAGCGGGTTTCGACGCGGAAAAAGCGGGCAATCTGAGCCTTTTCGGCGGGATCATCATCCTTCCCGCCTTCTATTTCCTCGGCGCGAAGCTCACGAAGCGCTCCGTCGCCGCGGTTTTCGATGTTTTCACCATCCCCCTCGCCGCAACGCTGCTGCTTGCGCGCATCAACTGCTTTTTCGGCGGCTGCTGCCTCGGTAAGCTCATCGGCGAAACGGGGATGCGGTGGCCGACACGCGAAGCCGAACTCGTTTTCTACGCGGTGTTCATCGTGCTGACCCTTCCCCGCGTTTTCAAGGGCCGCGGCAAGGGCGAGGTCTATCCCCTCTTCATGATCGCTTACGGCGCCTTCCGCGCTGTTGACGAATGCTTCCGGGAGAATCCGAATTATCCCGGCATCTTTCACCTTTCACATGTCTGGGCGTTTGCCGTTCTTGCGCTCGGAATACTGATCCTTATCCTGCTGAGGAAGCGCGGCGCTTCCCCGGC
>JAEEYN010000221.1 GCA_016288175.1 Bacillota bacterium
CGTCCTTCCTTATCGACAAGGGGAAGGGAATTGATCTTATGATCCCAGATGATGTCGTTCGCGGTCTTAAGAGTTACGTCGTCGGTCGCGTAAACGAGGCGGTCGAGGGGCGTCATGAATTCGGAAACCTTCGTATCCGGGCTCATGCGGCTCACGCGGTAGTCCTTATCGGTCACGATGCCGAGCAGCTTGCCGCTGCCGGTGCCGTCGTCCGTGATGGCGACGGTGGAATGGCCGGTCGCTTCATGCAGGGCGAGCACGTCCGCAAGGGTGGAATCCGGGCGGAGGTTGCTGTCGCTCGGAACGAAGCCCGCTTTGTAGCTCTTGACGTTGCGGACCATCTGCGCCTGGCTTTCGATTGACTGGGAGCCGTAGAGGAAGGAAATTCCGCCCTCTTTGGCGAGGGCAATGGCCATTGTGTCGTTCGAAACCGCTTGCATGATCGCGGAGACCATGGGGATGTTGATCGAAAGCGCGGGCTCCTCTTCGCCCTTTCTGAACTTCACGAGGGGTGTGCGGAGGCTGACGTTCGCCGGGACGCATTCCCTTGAGGAATAGCCGGGAACAAGCAGGTATTCGCCGAAGGTGCGGGAGGGTTCATTGTAGATGAATGCCATTGTTTCTTTCCTTTCTGTCGGGCTGTGACGGTTTTGTCGGTATTATTGTAGGGGCAAATGCCCGATTGCAAACGCTTCAGCGAACCGCGGAAAGGTTTTCCGCGCAGTCCACAAGGTTGGTCATCAGCATCGCGACCGTCATCGGGCCGACGCCGCCGGTAACCTTTGTGATATAGCTGACTTTCTCGGAAACTTCGTCGAAATCCACATCGCCGTAGAGCACGCCGTCGATATTGGTCTGGCCGACATCGATCACGACAGCGCCTTCCTTGACCATATCGGCCTTGATGAGCTTCGCGCTGCCTGCGGCGACGATCAGGATATCCGCGTTGCGGGTGAAATCGCCGAGGTTCGGGGTGCTGGTATGGCAGACGGAGACCGTCGCGCTGCGGTTGAGGAAGCACATCGCGATCGGCCTTCCGACGAGGATGGATTTGCCTACGATGACGGTATGGCGGGCTTTGATATCCACGCCGATCGAATCGAGCATACGGATGATCGCGCGCGGGGTGCATGCGATGATCGCGGGCTCGCCGTTCAGAAGCTTACCCTGGTTGCAGAAGTGGATGCCGTCGATGTCCTTCTCGGGATCGATCGCGTCGAGCACAGCCTGAGTATCCATATGCTCCGGGAGGGGCATCTGCACGAGCATGCCGTGGACGGAAGGATCGCGGTTGAGCTGGGCGATGAGGTCGAGCACGCGCTGCTGCGAGGTGGAGGAAACGAGGCGGTAGGTGACGCACTCCATGCCGAGGCGGATGGCGGCATTTTCCTTAAGGTTAACATAGCGCTTGGTCATTTCGTCCTCGCCGATCTCGATGATCGCAACGCGGGGGATAACGCCCTGCTGCTTCAGCTTTTCGATGCGGCCGGTCAGTTCGGAATAGACTTCCGCTGCGATGGCTCTGCCGTCAATAATACTTGCGCTCATTTTGCCTCCTTTGCTTTCCGCTGCGTCAAAAAACCGGCGGAATCTTAAAATTGCCTTATTATACACCCGCGGAGCGGCTAAGAAAAGCCGTCCGAGAAATATATTTAAATCTTATTTTTTGAAATAATCGACCGCGCCGCGGAAGATCGCGAAATCGTCCGGACCGGGAACGTTTTTATAAAGGTTTTTGCCGCAGCGTTCGCTGTGCGCCATCTTGCCGAAGACGCGTCCATCGGGCGAGGTGATGCCCTCGATCGCCAAAACTGAACCGTTCGGGTTGATCGAGGTACTCATCGACGGCATGCCGTAATCGTTGCAGTACTGCGTCGCGATCTGCCCGCGCGAGATCAGCTCCGCAAGCAGTTCGTCGCTGCAGACGAAGCGGCCTTCGCCGTGGGAAACGGGCACGAGGGCGACGTCTCCGACTTCCCTGTACATCAGCCAGGGCGAGAGGTTCGAGCAGCAGCGGGTGTGGACGAGGCGGGAGCGGTGCAGGCCGATCGTGTTATAGGTCAGTGTCGGCGAAGCTTCACTCGCGGTCACGATCCTGCCGTAGGGCACGAGGCCGAGCTTGACGAGCGCCTGGAAACCGTTGCAAATGCCGAGGATCAGGCCGCCGCGCTTTTCAAGAAGGGCGGAGACAGCGTCGGACGCCATGCTGTTGCGCATGAAGGAGGTGATCAGCTTTGCGCTGCCCTCCGGTTCGTCGCCGCCGGAGAAGCCGCCGGGGATGAACAGGATCTCGGAATTATTGAGCTTTTCGGAGAAAACGCGGACGGATTCTTCGATATCGGCGGCGGAGAGGTTGTTGATGACCATGATCTCCGGCTTCGCGCCGGCGAGGCGCATTGCCCTCGCGGAATCCATTTCGCAGTTCGTGCCCGGGAAGACCGGGATCAGCACGCGCGGAGCGGCGACGCCGTTCGGAAGGATCGCGGGCGCGCTCTGCCAGGGCTTTTTATTGACGATGCAGTTGATCGGCATCACGGGGCGGCTGTCGGCGGTCTTATGATGATAGACGCTCTCGAGCTTGCCGTCATAGAGTTGGAACAGTGTATAGATCGGAACGGCTTCCTCGCCGAAGCGGAGGTCGAGGCCGTCGGTCGTGCGGCCGATCGTAACGAGCCTTTCGTCGCCAGGAACAGCGCCGGCGCAGTGGCAGCCGGGGAGCTCGAGGATGAAGCTGCCGTAATCGCGGCAGAAGAGCTTATCCTTCGGGAAATCCTTATCGAATTCGAAGCCGATGCCGTTGCCGATGGCCATCTTGAAAATGCCCTCCGCAACGCCGCCCTTATCGACGGCCCAGCAGGAGAACGCGCGGTGAGTGCGAAGAAGCGTTGTCACGAGCGCGAAATTCTCGCGGACGCTTTCCGCCGTCGGAAGGCCGTTTTCGTCCTTTTCGGCGGGGAGCAGGGCAACGCGGGTGCCGATGCCCTTGAATTCCGGGGAGGTAATGTTCGATGCCATATCCTTCGCGACCGCAAACGAAACGAGGGTCGGGGGAACATGGATGTTCTCGAAGGTGCCGCTCATGGAGTCCTTACCGCCGATCGCGGCAAGGCGGAGACCCATCTGCGCGTCGAGAGCGCCGAGCAGCGCGGCAAGGGGCTTGCCCCAGCGCGTGGGATCGCTGCCGAGCTTCTCAAAGTATTCCTGGAAAGTGAGCCAGCATTCGTCGGTCGATGCGCCGCTCGCAACGAGCTTTGCAACGGACGCTATGACCGCGCAGTACGCGCCGGCGTAGGGATCCGCTTCCGAAAGATAGGGATCGAAGCCGTACGCCATGACGGAACAGGAATCGGTTTCGCCGTTTCGGACGGGGAATTTCGCCGCCATCGCCTGCGGAGGAGTGATCATATTCCTTCCGCCGAAGGGCATCAGCACGGTGCCGGCGCCGATGGTGGAATCGAACCGCTCCGAAAGACCCTGGCGGGAGCAGATATTGATATCGGAAACGAGGGTTTTCATGCCTTCGACAAAGCCGGTGCTTTCCGCGGTTTCCGGGGCTTTTTTGCCCGCGGCGACCTTCGCCTTCATGGATTTCGGCGCGCCGTTGGTATCGAGGAATTCTCTCGAAAGATCGACGACGGTGCGGCCGTTTAAGTGCATGACCATGCGTCCGCTGTCCGTGACGCGGGCGACGACCGTCGCTTCGAGGTTTTCGCCGTGAGCGAGGGCGAGGAATTTCTCCGCGTCTTCCGCGGCGACGACGACGGCCATGCGCTCCTGCGATTCGCTGATCGCGAGCTCCGTGCCGTCGAGACCTTCGTATTTCTTCGGAACGGCATTGAGGTCGATATCGAGACCGTCCGCAAGCTCGCCGATCGCGACGGAAACGCCGCCGGCGCCGAAATCGTTGCAGCATTTGATGAGGGTGGAGGCTTCGCCGTTCATGAACAG